>CAMKAR010000014.1 GCA_946410535.1 uncultured Bacteroidales bacterium | reverse complement strand
TCTCAAAAACCGATGAGGTAACACTCGTGCCGGTTCGATCCCGGCCTTCGGTACTACGAAAACAGCCTCGAGTTTCGAGGCTGTTTTTCATTTTTTTACTCTACCGTAACAGATTTCGCCAAATTTCGTGGCTGGTCGACGTTGCAGCCTCGCATCACGGCGATGTAATAGGCCAAGATTTGCAGCGGCACAGTTGCAAGCAAAGGCGAATAGAGGCACTCCGTCTCCGGGATCTCGATGACATAGTCGGCCATTTTGCGCGCCAGCACGTCCTTTTGGCTCACCACGGCGATAATCTTGCCATTACGCGCCTTCACCTCTTGTATATTACTAATCACCTTTTCGTAGGTGCTGTGATTGGTGGCAATGAACACCACGGGCATATCCTTGTCGATCAAGGCGATGGGGCCGTGCTTCATTTCGGCGGCGGGATAGCCTTCGGCATGGATATAGGAAATCTCCTTCAGCTTCAAGGCGCCCTCGAGGGCCACAGGATAGTTCTGCAAACGGCCTAAATACAGCATGTTATGTACATCCTTGTATTTCTCTGCGATGTCTTTCACATGGCCGCTGTGGTCGAGGGTCCATTGGATTTTCTCGGGGATGCGGTCAAGTTCATCGATGAACTGTTGGCGTTCCTCGTCCTTCATCGAGCCCTTCAATTCGGCGAGACGCAAAGCAAGCATGGCCATCACCGTCACCTGTGAGGTGAAGGCCTTGGTGGAGGCAACACCGATTTCAGGACCGGCGTGGGTGTAGATGCCCGCATCGGTGACCCTCGAAATGGACGAGCCGATGACATTGCAGATGCCCAAAACCACTGCACCCTTCTCCTTGGCGAGCTGGATGGCGGCCAAGGTGTCGGCGGTCTCGCCCGACTGCGACACGGCAATCACGACATCATGAGGCGTAACGACGGGATCGCGGTAACGGAACTCGGAGGCGTATTCCACTTTCACCCTGATTTTCGCCAACTTCTCGATGAGATAGCTGCCCACCAAACTGGCATGCCATGAGGTGCCACAAGCCACAAACACGATGTTGTCGGCATAAAGCAACTGCTTTTCGTATTGGATGATGCCGCCAAGGCGCACCGTGTTACTCTCGGGATGCAGGCGGCCACGCATCGTGTCACGCACGATGGTAGGCTGTTCGTAGATTTCCTTCATCATGAAGTGGTCGAAGCCGGCTTTCTCAATGCTGTCAAGGTTCATCTTCAGTTCTTGAACATAAGGCATGGCTTCCACGTCGTGTATGGTCTTGATGTGCAGCTCCTCGCCCAACTTGATGCGAACCACCTGCTCGTCCTCAAGGTAAACCACCTTCTGGGTGCGGCCCACGATGGGCGTGGCATCGGAGGCGATGAAATACTCGCCTTCGCCGATACCGATGACCATGGGGCTGCCCTTGCGTGCGGCAATCAGTTCGTCGGGGTGGCCTTTCTCGACGATGGCGATGGCATAGGCACCCACGACGTGGTTCAAGGCGATGCGCACGGCCTCGAAGAGGTCGACATGTTCGCTCTGCTGCACATCCTCGATGAGGTTGGTGAGCACCTCAGTGTCGGTCGACGACTGGAAGGTGAACCCGCGTTTCTCCAATTCCTTGCGCAGACTCAGGTAATTCTCGATGATGCCGTTATGGATCAGGGCCAGGTTGCCCGACTGCGAGCGGTGCGGGTGGGCGTTCACCTGGTTCGGCTCGCCGTGGGTGGCCCAGCGGGTGTGGGCGATGCCGATATGGCCGCTCACGTCTTTGGAAGCGGCAAAGGCCTCCAAGTCGGAGACCTTGCCTTTAGCTTTGTAAACATTCAATTCGTCGGCCTCGTTGAGCAACGCCACACCAGCGCTGTCGTAGCCACGATATTCGAGGCGCTTCAAGCCCTCAATGAGGATAGGATAGGCCTCTTGTGGGCCTACATAAGCAACTATTCCACACATATTTTTTTTCTTTTAGAGGTGCAAAAATATGTGTTTGAAAAAAACGATGCAAGATTTTTTTGTTTTTTAATTAAAAAGTTCCTTCACGTCGGGTGCTTTCTCGGCGCCTTCCGAAGCCTCGAAGTAGGGTTTCTTCTCGAAGCCGAACATGCCTGCGATGATGTTGCCGGGGAAACGGCGCACCGACGTGTTGAACGTTTGGGCCGCATCGTTGAACTGCCGGCGGGCATTGGCGATACCGTTCTCGCAGCTTTCGAGCTTCTCCTGAAGGTCGCGGTAGTTTTGGTTGGCCTTCAGGTCGGGATACTGCTCCACCGTGACCAGCAGTCGCGACAGCGCCCCCGACATCTGGTCTTGCGCGGCCTGGAAGGCCTTTATGTTTTCCTCGGTCAGGTTGTTGGCGTCGAGCGTGACCTGCGTGGCCTTGGCGCGTGCCTCGACGACGGCGGTCAGGGTGCCGGCCTCGTATTCGGCGTAGTTCTTCACCGTGGCGACCAAGTTGGGGATGAGGTCGGCACGCTGTTGGTAGGCCGTTTGCACGTTACCGACAGCCTTTTCAACGCCTTCCTGCTTGGTAACCAATCCGTTATAAACGCTAACGCCCCAAATGGCGACCAAGGCGACAAGGGCGACAATGATGACAATACCTTTTTTCATGATGATGTGTTTTTTATTGTACAATAATACGATTTGATGCGATGTTTTAAGAATGTGCAAAGGTAAACATTTTTTTTCGTACTTTTGCAATTTATACACAACCATCATTTTATTTTTGAGAAATGACTGAAAATCAACATAAAGAACACGATTCCAGCATAGAGAAGCAACTGATCAACCGTGGCTGCAGGCTTGAGGAGCCTTACGTTCCCGGGCAAAAGGTGCTGGCCTGCGGCAGGTGCAAGCTGAGCCAATTCGACTGGCTGAAAGACTACGAGAACAAGGAAATAGAAGGCAAGGTGTGCTTAGCCGAGGTGCGCTTCAAGAACGACCGCAAGGACTATTTCGTCTATCCCGAAGACCTCGACCTTGAGGTGGGCGAGTTCGTGGCCGTTGAGACCGCCATCGGGCACGACATCGGCATCGTCACCCTCTTGGGCGACATCGTCAAGCGCCAGCTGAAGCGCAAGAAATACCGCACGCCCATCGCCGAGATGAAGAAGATATACCGTCGCGCCCGCGCCAACGACGTGGAGAAATGGCTTGCCGCCATCAAGCTGGAAGACGGCACCTTGGCCCGCACGCGCACCATCATCGACAACCTTGGGTTGGAGATGAAGCTCAACGACGTGGAATACCAGGGCGACAAGACGAAGGCCATCTTCTACTACACCGCTGACGGTCGCGTCGACTTCCGCGAGCTGATCAAGAAACTGGCCGAGGAGTTCCACATCCGCATCGAGATGCGGCAAATCGGCGTCAGGCAAGAGTCGGCCAAACTGGGCGGCATAGGCTCGTGCGGCCGCGAGCTTTGCTGCGCCTCGTGGATCACCGATTTCCAATCGGTGACAACCGGCGTGGCCCGGGTGCAACAGCTCTCGCCCAACCCACAGAAATTGGCCGGACAGTGCGGCAAGCTGAAATGCTGCCTCAACTACGAGTATGAGGCCTACGTGGAGGCATTGAAAGCCTTCTCCGACCCCAACATCGTGCTGCACTTCGAGAGCGGCGACGCCGTGCACCAGAAGAACGACGTCTTCAAAGGCATCATGTGGTATTCCTACACCACCGACAAGAGCAACATCATGGCCATCCCTGTCGCCAAGGTGAAAGACATCATCGCCATGAACAAGAAAGGACAGAAGCCCAAGAAATTAGAAGACTTCGCCGTCACGACAGAAGCCCACACCAACACCAACGAAGGCTACGGCGAGGCCGACCTCAAGAAAATGAGTGACTGATGAAAAAGCTAATCTATATACTGTTGCTATTGGCGTTTGCGAGCTGCACCAACGACTCGTTCGACAAGCGCACCGTCATCCCCGAAGCCGAATGGCGGCAAGAAGACCGCGTGGCCTTCGATGTCGACATCAACGACACCATCAGCGGCTATGTGTTCGGCATCGGGCTGCGCCACCTCGAGAACTACCGCTACAGCAACCTCTTCGTCTTCCTCCACACCCGGATGCCCAACGGCAACGTCACGCACGACACCATCGAATGCACCCTTGCCACACCCGAAGGCCGCTGGATCGGCAAAGGCAGCGGCTCGATGCGCGACCTCACCGTGCCGCTCAACGAGAACCTGCGTTTCCCCCTCACGGGAACCTACCATTTCGAGATCGAGCAAGCCATGCGCGAACCCGTCTTAAAAGGTATTTCGGATATTGGGATTTATATAATTGAGAATTGACAATTGAGAATTGAGAATTGATAATCTGGATTTGCTGATGGATAACAAGAACAAAAAGAAAACAAGGAAACAGCAGGAATCGCCGAGGGCTATCCGCAACTTGTGGATTGTGTTTGGAGGCTTCTTGCTGCTGCTCGTGTTGTTTTTCTTCTGCGTCGCCAAAGGCGTGTTCGGCACCATGCCCACCTTCGACGAGCTGGAGAACCCGCGCACCAACTTGGCCACCGAGATCATCTCCGCCGACGGCAAGCTGCTGGGTTCCTATTACGTGGAAAACCGCAGCAACGTGCGCTATGCCGAGCTCTCGCACTACATGCCCGAAGCCCTCATCAGCATCGAGGACGAACGCTTCACCGAGCACTCCGGCATCGACGAGCGGGCCCTGCTGCGCGTGGCTTTCGGCCTCCTGACAGGACGAAAGAAAGGCGGCGGCTCGACCATCACGCAACAGTTGGCCAAAAACCTCTTCCCGCGTGGCGAAAACCTCAGCAAGCCCCAACTCGTGCTGCGCAAGTTCCAGGAATGGATCACCGCCACCAAGCTGGAACACAACTATTCGAAGGAAGAGATCATCGCCATGTATCTCAACACGGTGGCTTTCGGCCACAACGCCTTCGGCATCCGCTCGGCGGCCAGCACCTTCTTCGACAAAAAACCTATCGAAATGAACATCGAGGAATGCGCCTTGATGGCCGGCGTGGTCAACGCGCCCACCCGCTACAGCCCCGTGCGCAACCCCGAACGCTCGATGGGGCGCCGCAACCTCGTGCTCCAAAAAATGGCCGACAACGGCTTCATCACCCAAGCCGAATGCGACTCCATCTCGCTGATTCCCATCGACATGACGCACTTCAGCATCAAGGACCACAACAGCGGACAGGCCACCTACTTCCGCGAGTTCCTGCGTGGCGAGCTGAACGAATGGGCCAAAAACACCAAACGCGCCGACGGCACACCTTATAATATCTACCGCGACGGCCTGCGCATCTACACCACCATCGACTCGCGCATGCAACGCTATGCCGAGGAGGCCGTCAAGGAGTTTATGGGCAAGGAGCTGCAACCCATGTTCTACAAGCACTGGAAAGGCCAAAAGAACGCCCCCTTCTCCAACGTGACCGCCGACGAAATCGACCACATCCTCCTGACCTCGATGAAGCGCACCGACCGCTACCGCAGCCTCAAGAACGAAGGGATGCCCGAAGACTCCATCAGGGCCGAGTTTGACCGCCCCGTTCGCATGACCGTGTTCTCGTGGGACGGCCCCATCGACACGATAATGACCCCGATGGACTCCATCCGCTACTACAAGTGGTTCCTGCAAGCCAGCCTCATCAGCATCGAGTCGCACACGGGCCATGTGAAGGCCTACGTTGGCGGCTTGGACTACCGTTTCTTCAAGTACGACCACGTCACGCAAGCCCGCCGTCAGGTGGGTTCCACCTTCAAGCCGTTCCTCTATTCGTTGGCCATGCAGGAAGGCGAATACACACCCTGCACGAGGATACCCAACATCCCCTACAACATCCAGCTGGAGGACGGAAAGTTCTGGTCGCCAGGCAACTCGGGAGGCCGCGTAGGCGAAGAGATCACCTTGAAATATGCGTTGGCCCAGTCCAACAACTGGATCTCGGCCTATCTGATGAACCGCTTCGGGCCCAATGCCGTCATCGCGCAAGCCCGCCGCATGGGCGTTGAGTCGCCCATTGATGCCGTGCCCGCCATCTGCTTGGGCGTTTGCGACCTGAAACTGATAGAGATGGTGGGCGCCATGAGCACCTTCGCCAACCAAGGCGTTTACATCAAGCCCATGTTCATCACCCGCATCGAAGACAAGAACGGCAACGTCATCCAACGCTTCAGCCCCGAAGAGTCGGAAGCCATGAGCGAGCTGACCGCCTACAAGATGATCGAGCTGATGAAAGGCGTGGTGCAAAGCGGAACAGGTATCCGCCTGCGCTCGACCTACGGCTTCACCAATCCAGTGGCTGGCAAGACCGGAACGACGCAAAAGAACAGCGACGGCTACTTCATGGGCATCACCCCCGACCTCACCACGGGCGTGTGGGTGGGTGCCGAAGACCGCAGCGTGCACTTCCGCTCCACCAAGCTCGGACAAGGATCGCACACCGCGCTGCCCATTTGGGCCTTATATATGAAAAAGGTGTATGCCGACAAGGGCCTGAATATCAGCAAGGGCGACTTTGAGAAACCCTACATCCCCGGCGTCGACCTCAACTTCGACTGCGACCGATACGACAATGACGAAGGCGTTGAATATATTGATGAGTTTTAATGGACGCGAGACTGCGAGACGCGAGACGAGGGGACTGGCGATGCCCCGAAGTCCCGAAGTCTCGAAGTCCCGAGTCAAAAATGCTAAACTATGACCTCGAATTTTGTTGATTACGTGAAGATTTTCTGCCGCTCGGGCAAGGGCGGCGCTGGCTCGCTGCATTTCCGCAGGGAGAAGTACATCCCCAAGGGCGGTCCCGACGGCGGCGACGGCGGTCGCGGTGGCAACGTCGTCATGCGCGGCAACGCCCAACTCTGGACTTTGCTCCACCTGCGCTATACCAAGCACATCTATGCTGGCGATGGTGTGCCTGGAGGCAAAAACCAACTCACCGGTGCCGCTGGCGACGACATTTATATCGACGTGCCGCTTGGCACGGTGGCATTCCATGCCGAAGACCACACACAGATTGCCGAAATCACAGAAGACGGTCAAGAGGTCGTGCTGCTCAAAGGCGGACGCGGCGGCAAGGGCAACGCCTTTTTCAAGACGGCCACCTTGCAGGCACCCAAGTTCGCCCAACCCGGCGAGCCTTGCCAAGAGGAATGGATCACTTTGGAACTGAAACTGTTGGCCGATGTGGGTTTGGTGGGTTTCCCCAATGCGGGCAAGTCGACGCTGCTATCCGTCGTCTCAGCGGCCAAGCCTGAGATTGCCGACTATCCTTTCACCACTTTGGTGCCCAACCTTGGCATCGTCAAGTATCGTGGTCACCGTAGCTTTGTCATGGCCGACATTCCCGGCATCATCGAAGGCGCGGCAGAAGGCAAAGGACTGGGAATCAGATTTTTGAGACATATCGAAAGAAACTCGACTTTGTTGTTCATGGTGCCTGCCAACACCGACGACGTGAAAAAGGAATACGACATTCTGCTCAACGAGTTGAAGAAATACAACCCCGAACTGATGGACAAGGACCGCATCCTGGCCATCACGAAGTGCGACCTCGTGGACGACGACACCATCAAGGAAATCAAGAAACACCTGCCCAAGAAAGTGCCGCACGTCTTCATCAGCTCCGTGGCCCAGCAAGGCATCGACGAGCTGAAAGACCTGATTTGGATGACGTTGAACAAGGGCGACGAGGAGGAGGATTGGTAATCACATCGGGTGAAAAACAAAAATGGGATTTGTCAATTCCTTTGGGCGAAGATACATGAGCAAATAAACAGGAAGATACAAGATATTTCCCTGGATTTCAACATTACCTGAAGTAAAGACCACAGCCGCTTTCATGGCATAATCAGGATTTGTTATCACGTTGGAAAGGGCATTGTGGCGCTTATAGTTTTTGCCAGACTTTATTTCGATAGGCAGCACACTACATTCATGTTCGATTACAAAATCCAGTTCCCCTTGTTTTTTGCTGTTGAAATAATATAGTGGATAGCCATGAGAATGAAGCTCCTGCGCAGCAAAATTCTCGAAAATAGCCCCAAAATTGGCATCCATCTCGCCTAAAACCATATTACTCTGGAAATCAAGCGAATAAGAGCAAGCCAACAAACCGACATCGTTGAGGAAAAGCTTAAACAAATTACGCTGTTCATTGAGTTTCAAGGGCAGTCGAGGTTCTTCGACATTGTAAGTGGGCAAGGCCACTCCTGCATCCGCAAGCCATAGAAAACTATTCTTGTATCGTTCAAAGTTGGCTCTTTCGTGCAACGATTTCAGAATGAACCGCTTGTTTTTCGCATTCAATTCAGACGGAATCATTTCAAATATCTCTTTGATATACAGTTTGTTATTGGCATCATATTTGCCGATGTCCTTATGATACAACTTGATGATGTTCTCTTGTTCGTCGCGAATCATCTGAAGGTTGTTTGTGGCCAAATACTTCGCGACGACAGCAGGCATTCCCCCAATCACGAGATAAAGCCGAAGCAATTCCATCATCTTATCATGAACCACGGGGTCGACAGGTTGCCTTTTCTCATAACAAGAACGCAAATGATCCATAACCTCATCGCTCATGCCCAATGCCATGGCAAACTCCTCGAAGTCAAGCGGAGTCATTTCCTTTTCGGCCATATATCCGACGGGTACACTGCGCAAGTCCTTCAATTCCACGCCAAGCAACGACCCACTCATGACATAGCGGTAACTGCCTTCATCGACCAAAAACTTGATGGCGGTTACAACTTCAGGACATTCTTGAACCTCATCAAAAAAAACCAAGGTTTTGCCTGGTTCCAGTTTGGTCTCGGTGAAAGCCGAAAGCCTCAACAGCAGCGTTTCGGTATCTTGTGGCTCGGCAAACACAGCCTTCAATTTGGGTTGCTCGACAAAATTAAACTCGACAAAACGCTTGAAGCAAGCCTTTCCAACCTCACGAATGGCGTATGTTTTTCCCACTTGACGAGCACCTGTTACAAGAAGAGATTTTTTATCCTGCTTAAAAAAACTACTTAAATAACTGTATATCTTTCGTTTAATCATTTCAATATGTATTTTTCCAACCGCAAAAATACATATTTTTGTGCGTTTTCCAACCTAATTTTATCGATTTTTGTGCGTTTTCCAACCCAGTTTTGGCAAGTTTTATGTATTTTTCCAACTATTTGGAAGAATAAACTATCATTCTTGGCTCCTCCATCTGTAGCCCTTAATACCACAAACATTAAATAGATATTCCCCAGCGCCAAATGCTATTGTGTCATCGGGAAACAGGGTTTCATTCTCACTTGGGAACAACCAAATTGCATCTTCATCTTGGTCAAAAACAGAGGCTTCCTGTATTTGAATATCTTGGCGAAGCACCCAACTCATATATATCTCAAGACGAAGCCGCTGGCAATCTCTCAACATCACATCAAAAGAATCGGGTGATATAGATTGTGGTGCATACCATAGTATTTTTTCTTGTCCAAAACAATCACAAAGATACGACACTCCCTGATATGTTCCAATTCGGGCTTTTTGGTTTTCCCTTATTCTCGAAGGCAACTTGCGCCCATAAAAAACAGCCAATCCCAAAGCCAAAACAAACACCCAATAAGGTCTCAGCCAGTCTTTCACAAAGTACAATACTGCAACCAATGCCGTAAGCGATCCTACATTATAATAATATGTAAAATTAAGCTTTAGTACAGCCGCGCCACAGAAATAGGCAAAGGAAGCCAAAAGCAAGGAATCATAAAAGCAATAAGCACTCTTCTGTTTTATAATCTCAAAGATTCTGATGGCCAAAACTAATATAGCTATCCAATATATTTTTTGCGCAATGAAAATCTTCAAAGCATTCATAAACAATGAATCAGACGATTCATGCTTATAGAAATTTGTGGCTTGAGGCAAAACAATGATTGCATAAAGAACCAAAAAAAGCAAACCGCTACCCACAAGCAACCAATCAAACAAACGTTTTTTCTTACTCAATTTTTTGTAGTTAAACAATAGGGAACAAGCACCTAAAGACAATGGAACAACAAAAACCGTTTCGTAGCAATAATTGATATAATTGACTACTACCAATGCAGCAATTCCAAATGCCCATGTTTCGGTTTGCTCAAATTTGCACGTAAAAAACAAAAAAAGCGGCAAAAACATAAAGACAATCCATACACCCGTATAACAAGTGACAAATTCTGGGTAGACTCGTGACACACAAATAATGACAACACAGAGTGTTATGGCATACTTCCAAACATCCTGACACTTCTTTAATATCAAAAAAGAGATTGCGACAAAAGACAACGAAAATATAACAAGTGCTACTGAATGTAAGATGTAATGATGCGTAGGGGAAATGTAACCACTATGAAACAATAAAAGTATATCATACAGATTATACGCAAAAGGATACAATCTCCCATAATTCTTAGCCATATCTTCAAAACCTGTTGGAAGAAAAGGCATTCCCTTCCCTGTATGATCTATCACAATTGCCTCATCACCAATCAGCCAATGAGCATTATGAATCATATAATACACACATACGGAAAGAAAAGCCAGCAAGAATGTCCAAAACAAAATCGAAGCCAATCGATTAATTACAAGTTCCCTTTTCATCTTTTTTATAATTATATTTGTTTCTCAATAATATAACGCGGTCTTCTCTTGACCTCCTTGTAGATTTTTCCAATATACTCGCCTACGACACCTAAAGAAAACAAAAGCAAGCCTCCCAAAAACCAAACCGAAAACAGCAAAGAAGCCCATCCCCGAATTACATCGCCTTGGAAATAGGCCACCAATATGTATATCATCTCAACAAAAGACACTCCCACACACAACAACCCTATCATTGAAATAATTCTCAACGGCTGAACTGAAAAAGAAGTAATGCCATCAATGGCGAAATTGAACATCTTCTTCAATGTGTATTTCGACTTTCCCGCAAATCGGTCGTTGCAATCAAAGTAAACCTCTGTCTCCTTAAAGCCCAAAAGCCGGACCATTCCTCTGAGGAACAAGTTGCGCTCAGGAAAATCGGCCAACGCCTGCAGTGCGTTTTTCCCCAAAAGCCTGAAATCGGCGTGATTGGGAATCAAGTCGACACCCATCTTTTGCATTAGTTTGTAAAACGACAAAGCTGTCCGTTTCTTGAATGCAGAATCGGTGGCACGGTCGTTGCGGATACCATAAACAACTTCATAGCCATCCTTATACGCTAATACCATATCCTTAATTTTGTGAATATCGTGCTGCAAATCGGCATCTATAGACACAGCAGCATCACATTTTCCGACAGAATATGACAAGCCCGCCCATAGGGCATTCTGATGTCCGACATTATGGGCAAGTTTCAATCCATGAACATATTGGCTGACTGATTGCAATTCCTCAATCAATAGCCAAGTATGGTCCTTGCTTCCGTCGTCAACATACAAAACATCGCATTCAGACAACAAATTCTCCTTGAGCATAGAATCAATCAGGTCAGTCAATTGAGAGGTGGTTTCCCGCAAAACCTCTTCCTCGTTGTAGCATGGTATGACAATATTGAGTTTCATTTTTCTTGTTTTTGGAATTTCTTGGATTTGAACACAAACCGGACAAGCAAGAAATTAATGGGAATGACCAGTGCAAAAACAAACAAAGGCGCAATTTCGGGCGACAATCCAATGGCAAGGAACATATTCAAGAAAAGCATGTGAAGCAGATAATTAACCAAATGAGAGAAAGCGAAACCGACACTTTTTTTGATAGATAGTTCGCTCTTGAAAGTGAAACGAGAAGTCAGATACAAATTGGCGAACCATGATACGATATAACCGATGGTGTAGGCCACGTTCACGTTGATTACCCGCTCAAAAAGATAATAAACCCCATAGTGGATGCCCGTGGCAAACACCCCGACAATGGCGAAGCGGACGAATTCCTTTGTTCTTTCATCCGCAAGCAAGAGTTTTAACCTTATTTGCAATGCCTGTCTATCCATCATTATTCCACACACACCAATCAAAGAAGCGTGGAACTGAGGCCACACTGTAATTGGAGGTCGTAGGAAAAACCGTAAAGCAAAATGTGGAAAGCAGTCCACGCTAAACGCATGAACCACTATGCCATTCTCTTGCTTTGTTGAAAATTTCCTACGTTTCCAATTACAAGAAAAGCATAACGCTTCTTTCTGATATGTCGGGGCAAAAATAGGAAAAGAAATCCAAATCTATGGCAATTAATAGAAAAAAAACTATTTTTGCACCATAATCCTAACCATATGGACACCCTCTCCACCCTCGACTCCAAACTATTCCTCTATCTCAACGACCTTCACACCGAATGGATGGACAAAGTGATGGTGCTCCTCACCGACATGTGGGCGTGGTTTCCGCTATACCTATTATTAATATACTGGGCCGTGAAACAATACGGCAAACGCTGCTGGTGGGTGTTTTTGGCCGTGGGTGTCGTGGTGCTCTGCTCCGACCAATTGTCATCGCATGTCTGCAAGCCGTATTTCCAGCGGCTGAGACCCTGTTTCAACCCTAATTTTGAAGGTATGCTCCATCTCCCCAAAGGATTAGCTGGAGGCAGGTTCGGCTTCACGTCGTCCCATGCCGCCAACACCTTTGCCATTGCCGCCTTCCTCACCCCTGCCCTGCGCAACTACAAGCCTTGGGTAGGCATCATGCTGTATCTGTGGGCTTTCATTTCGAGCTACACGCGCATCTACATCGGCTACCACTACCCTGGCGACATCCTTTGCGGTGCCGTCTTGGGCTTGTTAGTCGGGATTGTTCTCTGGAAAGTGTTTCACCTGCTGGTTCTCAAATCAAAACAGCGTGCCTGACTTGGGCGTTTCGTCACCGTCGTAAAACACCACTTTGATGGTCGATTTGAGCTCGACACCGCACAAAGAAGCCAATTTCGCTTTATTCAAGGCGAGTTCAAGATAGCCATGCGTGCCAAAGATAGCCACAAGGTCCACCACGTCGACATCCAAATAGCTGTCCGAAATCTCGTCGACGGTGTAGAGGTCGCCTTTCACCATGATGGTGAAATCGCGGCCACGACGTTCCTGCTCGAAGAGTTCCTTCGAGATGTTGGTAATCAGGTTGTCGTAGGAGTCGATGTGCATCACAACGCCCTCGATGGTGTTGTCGCGAGCCACGGCACAGAAGGCACCACCAGGATTCAATTTCAGGCGCGGCTCGCCGATATTGGAAAGCGGC
This sequence comes from uncultured Bacteroidales bacterium, assembly GCA_946410535.1. The sequence goes on along the minus strand of CAMKAR010000014.1, from coordinate 1,317 downwards.
TCGCCATTGGCAATCATCACGGCCACCTTGGCAAAACGGTCACGCGTGGCAAAGGTGAAGAAATCGGAATCCTGCACCACATCAATGCACACTGCCTCGTCATATTTCCCGTCGAGGATATGGCTGAAGATGCCATTGTCGGTCGAGATGAAATATTGTCCCTCGGCCTTCACCACCACATGAGGGCACTCCATCGACTCGATGGTGTCGACAGCGATGATGTGAATCGTTCCGGGAGGAAAACAGCGGTAGCAATTCTTGAGCGTGAAACCCGCCTGCGAGACGTTGAAAGGCTCGATTTCGTGGGTCACGTCGACAATGGTCGCATTGGGTAGCATCGAAAGGATGGTGCCTTTCACTGCCGCCGCATAGTAGTCTTTGGTGCCCCAATCGCTTGTTAATGTGATAATTGCCATCGCCTTGTTGAGACCTTTGTGAGATTTTGCAAAGGTATAGCATTTAGGCGAAACTTGCGGTAGTTTTTGAAAAAAAATATTCTTTATCTTTGCAAGCAAATAAACAATGATGGCAGAGCAGATCTTACAGATAGAAAACGTCGACCCCAAGGAGCTTCACGGGCCTAACGACAAATACTTGGAGTTGGTGAAGGGCATGTTCCCCAAGCTGAAGCTCATCGCGCGTGGCGACTTCGTGAAAGTGATGGGCGACGAAGAGGAGATTGACTATTTCGTCAGCCGCTACGAGACCCTGATGATGCAGCTCGAACGCTTCGGCAAGCTCACGGCCCAGACCGTTGAGGACGTGATGATGGCCTCGACCGATACCGAGTTGCAACAGAAGATGTCGGAAACCGATGTGCTGGTATTCGGACGCAGCGGCGTACCCATCAAAGCCATCACCGCCAACCAAAAGCGTATGGTGACGGCATCGGAGCAAAAGGATTTGGTCTTCGCCATCGGCCCTGCCGGAACGGGAAAGACCTACACCGCCGTGGCATTGGCCGTGCGTGCGTTGAAAGCCAAACAAGTGCGCCGCATCATCTTGACCCGTCCGGCCGTGGAGGCCGATGAGCATCTCGGTTTCCTCCCTGGCGACCTCAAGGACAAGCTCGACCCGTATCTGCAACCTTTGTACGATGCCTTGCGCGACATGATACCCTCTTCGAAATTAGAGAGTTACATGGAAGACCACACCATCGAGATTGCGCCTTTGGCCTTCATGCGTGGCCGCACCTTGGACCATGCCTTCGTCATCCTCGACGAGGCCCAAAACGCCACCCGAAGCCAACTGAAGATGTTCCTTACCCGCATGGGACGCTCGGCCAAGTTCATCGTCACCGGCGACATCACCCAAATC
>CAMKAR010000013.1 GCA_946410535.1 uncultured Bacteroidales bacterium | reverse complement strand
TGCCGTTGGTGCCGGTGATGCCGATCACGGTGGCTTTCATCTGTTGGCGGTGGTATTGCGCCAATTGCTGCAAGGCTTTCAGCGTGTCGTCGACGATGAGGATGCGCTCATGTTTGGGCAGGTCGTTGCGGTCGGCGACGACGAGACTTGCCTTGCCTTCTTCCGCCACTTGCAGGGCGAAGTCGTTGGCATCGAAGTTCTCGCCTTTGAGGGCGAAGAAAACGGCACCGTCTTCAATCTTTCGGCTGTCGGTGGAGACTTTGTATGCTTTTTGGAAATGCTGATAAATATTCTCTATCATATGGATTTCTATTTGACTACGAGACGCGGGACTGTTAGACACGGGACAATCGAAAGTCTCGAAGTCTCGTGTCCCGCAGTCCCGTGTCAGTTGTGAGGATTGCTCATTTCGTTATATCTTTCAATGAAAGAAGCCGCCTGACGGATCAAACGGCTTCAATGCAGTCATGAAAAAGAATCAATTATTTACTTGGCGAAGGAACTGCCCACCTTGTTCATCGCGCAACGGAAGCCGATGGTGGAGGCGGACTGGTTCTGGTTGAGGTAACGACGTGTGCCAGGACTCAGGTAGTAGGGACCGTCGGCCCATGAACCGCCTTTGTACACTCTCGATTCGTCGCTGATGAGGGTCGTGCCGGGGGTGTCGTTGGTAGCGGTTTCATACATCTCCTTGGTGAACACGCTTTGGTCGTCTTGCGGGTCGCTCCAACGGTTACGGATGGCCGACATGTAGTCACCGTCGTCGTAGTTGGAGTTGAAGCTCGTGCGATAGTTCTGGCGTTTGGCAGCTTCTTCCTGGGGGATAGGCTCGCGGCGGATGCGACCGAGGGAGTCTTTCTGCAACAGGAAGCCTTCTTCGTCAACGGCCTTGCGGGTGAACACGTTACCACGGAAGGGGCTGTAGTCGGCCACATCTTCGAAAGTCAAGGGACGATAGACGTCTTGGCACCATTCGCTGACGTTGCCAGCCATGTTATACAGGCCGTAGTCGTTGGGCCAGTAGGAACCCACTGGGGCGGGCAGGGCGGCACCATCGTTCAGGTTGCCAGCAACACCCATATAGTCGCCAGGGCCTCTCTTGAAGTTGGCCATGAAGCTACCCATGTATCTCTTGTTATCGGTGCGCAAACCATCGCCGCTCCAAGGATACACCTTGCGTTCGCTGACGATTTCGTTGCTGGTGTTGCCCACCAAGCCGACAGCGGCATATTCCCATTCGGCCTCCGTAGGCAGACGGTAGGAGGGCAGCAGGATGCCGTCGTCCATACGCACATTGCGCACGCCATCGCCGCCCTTCGAGAGGTCTTTCTTGCCGTTCTTCACCTTACCCGTGTATTGGCCGGCAAGGTAAGCATCGGTGTTGAAGTTCTCTTCGTCTTGTTGGGTCGGGTCCCAGTCGAGCACGCCGGCTTCGACGAGCATCAACTCGTTGACGCGGTCGGTACGCCAGGCGCAGTAGTCGCTGGCCTGAACCCATGTCACACCCACCACAGGATAGTCATTGTAGGAAGGGTGACGGAAATAAATCTCCACCATAGGCTCGTTATACGACAAACGGTCACGCCAAACCAAGGTGTCGGGCGCGGCGTTGCGAACCACTTGCGGGTAGTTCTGGCCATAAACGCGGTTCAACCAATAGATGTACTCGCGATAGTCCACGTTGCTGACCTCGGTGCGGTCCATGAGGAAGGAGGGCACGGTGACCTTGCGGGGCGAGTTGTCCCACGAGTAGGTCAGGTTGTCGGTCGTGGCTCCCATCACGAAAGTGCCACCTTCAATGGCAATCAAGCCGGGACCAATCTCCTGGTCGTTGATTTCGGTGACTTCGAAGCCTCCGTTGTTGGCGTCGTTGTAGGCCCAACCTGTTGTGCGTGAGGACTTCTCTGAGCAGGAAACGGTGAACAATCCTGCCAAAACGATGAGGGCTAATGCTTTGAATCCTTGTTTTCTATACATTGTCGTTCAAATTAGTTATCTCTTTAAACTTGGTTTGCTCGCGTTTATTGTACGCTTTGTGAGAATTTTTCAAAAAAATCAGGCAAATGTAGTGACTTTTTTTGAATCGAAAGCCATTTCCATGAAAAAAAACTTTTTTATGTCACAAAAATTGTTTTCGGCAATAAAAAAGCCGTATTTTCGTTTTTCAATTGAGAACCTTTGCGCTTGTTGGAATGGTTTTTGTAATGGTCTGATAATTAAGTAGTAAATGAGATATATGCGTAATAAAATTCATTTGGTAACTACGTTGTTTGTCTTGCTTTTGGCCTTGTTTGGCCCGTTTACCCTTTGGGGACAACTGAAAATGGACTATCCCGTCAGTTTGCGATGGAAAGGCGTGTCTGAATGGCACACGTCAACCGACACCTTATTAATTTTGGACTTGGAGGATGGCGATTATGAGGGCGTGATGCCGGTTTATTGCTTGTCGTTTCCCATCTTCGACGATGCAGTGAAAGTGAGTGCCAATTGTCTCAATGTGAAAACTTTGCCGCTGTCAGAAGAAGAAATGAAGGTGGCGCGTGAATATGCCTATGGTTCTGATTTCGTGGTTGATGCCGTGCCTTTGCGCTCGCGCGACGAGTCGTTGCTCTCGGTGCGCATTGTGCCTTTCCGTCAGCGGGGCGACCAATATGAAAAGCTGGTCTCGGCGACGCTTTCGGTGACGCTTGCCCCCGATTTTGGCGCACAAAGAAACACCCCAAGCTTTGCTACCCGCTCGGCAATGGCCTCGGGTGATTGGTATAAGATTGCTTTGCCCGAAACGGGGGTCTACAAACTCACTGCTTCCGACCTTACGGAGTTGGGTATCAATGTGGCCGACATCGACCCGCGCCAAATCCGTATCTATCATAATGGCGGTGGAGTGTTGCCTGAAATGAACTCCGTTTCGCGCCCCGACGACTTGGTGGAAGTGCCCATATTCGTGGCGGGCGAGGCCGATGGCAGGTTCGACAACAGCGACTATATTTTGTTCTACGGTCGCGGTCCTGTGGTCTGGACTCCAAAGGTCGACACCTCGGCCTACGTCCACGGCCAGAACCCCTATGACGATTATGCCTATGCCTTCCTCGTCTTGGGCTTGGGACAGGGCAAGCGCATCAGCGAGGGTACTGTTCCGACGGGAAACGCCTACGCGACGGTCAACAGTTTCTTGGACCATCAGGTGCACGAGAACGACGAGTACAACCTGCATCGCGTGGGTCGCACCTACTACGGCGACAAGATGGACCTCACCTCGACCAAGAGCTTCGACTTCAATTTCCCCAATGTGATTACCACCCAACCTTGCTTGGTGAAGACGGCTTTGGCGGGGCGAAATTTCCAGGCGGCCAATTTCGAAGTGCTGGTCGACAATGTGAAAAAGGCCACCTATAATATAAAGGTGACTACGGCAGCGTCAGATAAGCCTTATGGCTACAATGTGGGCGGTTGGGTCAGTGCCACGCCTTCCAACGAAACGGTTCGAGTTACATTGAAACACAATAACTTAGGATCGGGCACTACCTCTGAGGGTTTCGTCGACTATATCATCGTCAACGCTTGGCGCCAGCTGACGTTTACGGGAGGGCAAATGACGTTTCGCAATCCAGAGGCCAACATCCCTTCGAGGGTTTACGAATACCGCCTTGCCAATGCGTCGCAGCAGACGCAGGTGTGGGATGTCACCAATCCTTGCGAGCCTTCGATTGTCAAGGGGCAACTCAATGGCGCGACGCTGTCTTTCAAGGCTTTGGGAAATCGTGACAATGCGTTTGTGGCCCATAATGGCAGCAACTATTGCACGGCGAAAGCCATCGGGAAGATCGAAAACCAAAATCTGCATGGCGTGCGCGACGTGGATTATCTCATCGTGACCTATGCCGATTTCATGTCGGCTGCCGAGCGTGTCAAGGCCGTGCACAACACTCTTGACCCCGATTTGAACATCTTGGTGACTACACCCGAAGTAATCTATAATGAGTTTTCGTGTGGTGCCAAAGACGTTTCTGCCATTCGAGATTTCTGCCGGATGCTTTATTTGGATAGTAGTATTGGGCACAGAATCAAGTATTTGCTGCTTTTGGGCGACTGTTCTTACGATTACAAGAACCGCACCGGCGTTGTCGATTTCGTGCCCTCATTCGAGACGGTGGCATCGCTCGCCATGGATGCCGCTTTTGTAACCGACGACTTTTTTGGCTTCATGGACGTAAACGAAGGCGGCATCGACTCCTCGCTTGCCGACATCGGAATTGGCCGTTTTCCTGTGCAAACCGTTGAGCAGGCCAACCAGATGGTCGACAAGATTGAGCGTTACGTCGCGAAAGACGAATCCACCATGCAGCCTTGGCGTAACACGGTGACGTTTTTCACCGACGATGAAGGCGGCTTCGTCTCGAATGCCGATGAAATGGCGTCCTCGTTGAAGTCGCTTGGCGGCGATGGCGTGGTGGTCGACAAGATCTATTTGGATGCCTACGAGCAGGTGAGTGCCCCTGGCGGCGAGGTCTGTCCCGAAGTGAATGCCGCCCTCAACAACCGAATGGAAAAGGGTACTTTGGTGCTCAATTATACGGGCCACGGTGGCGAGGTGCAATTGGCCGACGAGAAAATCATGCAAAGGAAAGACGTCGACTCGTGGCGCAATGCCCCGATGTATCCGCTGATGATCACGGGCACTTGCGAGTTCAGCCGTTACGACGACCATCAACGCACTTCGTTGGGCGAGTATGCCTTCCTCAACCAATATGGTGGCATGATTGCCATGTTCACCACGTCGAGGGTGACCTACGGACACGACAACCTGAGGTTCAACAAGGGCGTCTACAACAACCTGTTCCGCATCTATGGCGGCGAGCATTACCGCCTCGGCGATGTGTATCGTATGGCCAAGACGACAGGACACCACGCCGAAAAGCGTTATGTGTTTTTCGGTGACCCAGCCTTGCGCTTAGCCTACCCGAAATGGAAGGTGGAAACGCTGAGCATCAATGGGCAATATCCTGGCTACGACCTTGATTCAATCCAAATCAACGACACCACTTGGCAAACATATCCCATTTATCGCGACACCATTAGCGCTTTGCAGCCTGTGGAGATTGTAGGGCAGGTGCTGGATACAGAAGGCCAGCTTGCCACCCAATTCAACGGGGTGGTGAGCGTGATTGTCTACGACAAGGAAGCCGAGCTGTCGACTTATGGCACGGCGACTGGTGTCATCAATTTCAAGCTTCGCAATAGCGTGATCTTCAATGGAAAAACGGAAGCTAAGAACGGTAGGTTCAAGATTAATTTCGTGGTTCCACGCGATATTTCTTATCGTTTTGGGCAGGGCTTGATCAACTATTATGCGACGGATTACGTCGAGGAGGCCAACGGCAGCTGCGACAGTTTCATCATCGGAGGATTCTACGATGAAGCCACCGACGACACCGAAGCCCCCGACCTCCGCCTGTTCATCGACGACACCCTCTTCGTCAGCGGCGGCATCACGGGGCAGAACCCCTTGCTTCTGGCTTTCGTTGACGACGAAAGCGGCATCAACACGACGGGCGCCGGCATCGGCCACGACATCATGGCCACCCTCACCGGCCCCTCGAAGAACGCCTATTGCCTCAACGATTATTTCGTCGGCGAACTCGGCAAGCCTGGAAAGGGTATCATCAACTTCAAGATGCAGGACCTGGCTGATGGCGACTACACCCTGACGCTCAAGGTGTGGGACATCTACAACAATTCCAGCACGGCCTCCATCGACTTCACGGTGGTCAACAATAGCGGCATGGTCATTGACAATCTCTTCAACGCGCCCAACCCGATGACCGACGAGACCTATTTCGTGTTCGACCACAACCAAGTGGGCAACAACATGCAGGTCGACATCCACATCTTCGACATCATGGGGCGTTGGGTGACGACGCTTTCAGAGCAGGTGCAAGGCACCTCGACGCGCATCACGCCAATACGCTGGGACGGCCACAGCGCCAATGGCAGCCCGTTGCGCGATGGCGTTTATGTGTATCGCATCGTGGCCACCAACGACCAAGGCGAAACAGCCACTTTGGTCTCTAAGTTAGTTTTAAGTAAATGACAATCAATATGAAAAAGTATATTATATCGGTTTTGGCTGTAGCTTTTTGGGGGCTTGTTGGCACAGGACATGCCATAGCGCAAAACAACACCTATACCTCGGTGCTGAGCGAGCACACTTGGTATCGACTTGCGGTGACACAAGAAGGTGCCCATCAGCTTGATTATGCCATGTTGCAATCCATGGGGATTGATATGAACGGACTGAACCCCAATCAGATACGACTTTACGGTCGACCGTCTGGTGCTTTGCCAGAGCTGAATTCGACGTCACGCCCAGACGACTTGACAGAGATGGCCATTTGTGTGACAGGTGCCGACGACGGTCGTTTTGATGAAGGCGACAAGGTGTTGTTCTATGGTCAGGAGCCTACACGGTGGGTCTTGGTCGACAACGGCAACAAGACCTATCTGCGCGAGCGCAATTATTACACCGACACCACCTATTATTATCTGTGCGTCGACAGTGGCCAAGATGGTATGCGAATTGGCGAGAAGGCCACCTTGCCGGTCGAAGATGCCACAACGATCATCTCCGAATTTCCCGATTTCTTCTGGCACGAGGAAGAATTGTTTTCGCCTTTCAACTTCGGGCAAAACTGGTTTGGCGAGATGCTCTCTGCCGAAGGCCTTACGCTTTCCGTCCCTTTCGAGTTTCCCAATTTGGTGAAGACCAAGCCTTTGATTGTCAGGTCCAGCATGTTGGGGCGCGTCACCGATGGCAACATGTATTACGATGCTTGGGTGGCCGACAACCATGTGGCCGACCATGTGGCAATATTGAAAAAGGGCAATAACGATTATGGCAAAATCTCCCAATTCGAGAAGCAAGTCACACTCGAGACTGACACGGCTTCGTTTCTCTTGAGCATGACGACTCACCCCTCGGCTTTGCTCTATCTCGACTATGTCGAATTTTTCGGGTGGCGGCAACTGAAGCTGACCAACGGTAATTTCCTTTTCCGGTTGATGCCGAGTCAGTTCGGAAACGAAAAAAGCGCCGTTTGGGTGCAAAACGCCAATGCCGACTATCGTCTTTGGGAGGTGACTTCGCCGTTGTATCCCGTCGTGCAAAAAGGTGTGTTGAGTGGTGGTAACCTTGTTTTTGCAACCAACGAACATTCCGAAAAACGCTATGTGCTGTTCAAGCCGGCTTCGGCCTATGCCATAAAAGGTTGGAAGCTGTTGCCCAACCAAAACGTTCATGCCATCGCCGAGGCCGACAACCTGATCCTGACTTCCTCCGTTTTCCTCGAACAGGCACAGGCTCTTGCCGACTATCACTCCGATTTCGACGGCATGACCTGTGTGGTCGTCGACGTGGACGAGATCTACAACGAGTTCTCGGCAGGCATATGCGACCCCACGGCCATCCGCGACTTCGTGCGTATGGTATATCTTCGCAGTAGCGGACAACTGAAATACTTGACCCTTTTTGGCCGTGCCTCGTTCGACTTCCGTAACCTTTTGGGCTACAACAAGAACTTTGTGCCGACCTACGAAACCGCCGAAAACCCGCAATATGAGCTAAGCTTCTGTTCCGACGACTATTTTGCCTTGATGGACGACGGCGAAGGCGTCAACTGCAAAGGTCGCGTCGACATTGGCGTGGGTCGACTTCCGGTCTCGACGGTTGAGGAAGCAGAGAACATATTGAAAAAAATCCGCCATTACAACGACATCGATGCCACCTATGGCGAGTGGAAGACCGACCTCTTGCTTTTCACCGACGATGAGCAAACCAGCTATGTGAACTATGCCGAGATTTATGGCACCATGCTCGATACGGTCTGTCCCGACCTGACGCAGAAAAAGCTGTATTGTGGTGCCTATCAGAAGGTGAACACTTCGAGTGGCGCCGAAATTCCCGGTGCCCACGACGATTTGCTTCGCGCCTTCGACAAGGGCTGCCTCGCAGTGCTCTACAATGGGCATGGCGGCGTTAGGGGACTGACAGGCGACAATGTGTTCACCAATGCCGACATCACCTCGCTCTCCAATTTCGACAGGATGCCGTTTGTGTACACCGCCACTTGCGAATTTACAAAATACGACAACCCGCTCCTCGTTTCGGCCGGCGAGCTGATGGTGCTCAATCCCAATGGCGGCTCGATTGCGCTGCTCACTTCATGCAGGCCCACCATCGGATCAACCAACCACCGTCAGACGCGAGCTCTCGTGCCTATCCTTGGCCGACGCGACCAAGACGGGATGCCGTTGCGTTTTGGCGACATCGTGAGGCTCACCAAATCCGACAACCTCAATTTCGACAGCCAGTCGGCTGCTTCGCTCAATGTTAATATCCGGTACATCTTCTTGGGCGATCCTGTGCTTCGATTCCCTATGCCACAAGAGTATGTCAAAGTGTTGAAAGTCAACGGAAACAATATTGGAACTACCGATAATCTCTCGCTTCATGCCATGAGCATGGTCACGGTTGAGGGTAGGGTGGAGAAAGAGGATGGCCAGATTGATACCCGTTTCAACGGCACGCTTTGGGTGCAGTTCTACGACCAGAAGACAAAGCTCAAGGTGCTGTTTGACGAAGACGAGTCGCGTAACGTGTATTTTCATGACGACGTACTTTATAAAGGTCAGGTCAGCGTGACGGCTGGCAAGTTCAGCCTTTCGTTCCAGGTGCCCAAAGACATCAAGTCGGGGAGCGGGGAGCCGCGTTTCAGCTTCTATGCCTTCGACACGATTCGAGGCATCGATGCCATGGGCAAGTTCAGCGACCTCACCTTAGGAGGCACCGACCCTTCAATGATGCCCGACGACCAAGGCCCCAACATCAGTTTCTATTGGAACACGCCTGAGTTTGAAAATGGGCAGTCGGTGGATCGGCAGGGCGTGCTTTGTGCCGACCTTTACGACGCACAAGGCATTTATCATTACGACTTCAGCATTGGCCGCGACATCGTATTGTCAAGCAACCACATGGCTTTCAACAGTCTTGTGCTGAACGACCACTACGAACCTGCCTTGAACGACTTCAGGCGCGGCAGGGTGACCATCCCGCTCAGCGGATTGGAACCTGGCACCTACGAGTTCACACTGAAGGTGTGGGACACGCAAGACAATGCCTCGGAAGCCGACCTGTGGTTCGTTGTCGACGACGACCTCTTCCTCTCGCAGGTGCGCAACTTCCCTAACCCGTTCTCCGACGAGACCCGCATCACACTCACCCATGAAGGCGAAGACGGCAATTTCGACGTTAACATTGAGATTTTCGACATCATGGGTCGCCCCGTGCAACGTCTTTTCAAGCGGGTCAGTGCTTCCAATGGCGTTATCGAGCCTGTCTTGTGGAACGGCTGCGGCTATTCCGGAAGTCCTTTGAGTTCAGGCGTTTATCTCTATCGGCTCACCTTGACCGACGAAAACGGTTACTTCCGCACCGTCAGCCAGCGCATGGTTATACAAAGATAAATCCGTTGCCGTTGCCGAGCCTGCCGAAGCACCGCGTTGTTGGTTGAAAAATATTTTTCCGACACGATACAATAACCCAATCGAATAATCGTTATTTTTGCAATTTTAAATCGAAATCTGAATATGAAAGTGAAGAAGATTCTTGTTGCCGCCCTTGTGATGGTTGCGGCGGTCTCTTACGGACAGAACAACAACTACCTCGGTCAAAGCGTTTCGCCCAATGTGATTACCACTGCGGTGCCATTTGTTTCCATCTCTCCCGATGCACGCGGAGGCGCTTTGGGTGATGGAGGTGTGGCCACCGATGCCGATGTCTATTCCATGCACTACAATCCTGCCAAGTATGTCTATTTGGAGGACAAGTTCGCTGCCGGTTTGGGCTACAGTCCATGGCTGCGTAAGTTGGTTAAGGACATGAATTTGGCTTATTTGGCTTTGGCCTATAAGATCAACGACCGTTCGTCGGTGGCGGGAACCTTGCGCTACTTCAACTGCGGCAAGATTAAGTTTACGGACATCAACAACACGTCTTTGGGTGAATACAGACCCAATGAATGGGCCTTGGATGCCACCTATTCGCGTATGCTCGGCGACTATCTTTCGGGTGCCGTGGCAGGCCGCTTCATCTATTCCGACCTGACGCAGAACCAAGGTGACCATAGTCGCCCAGGCATTTCTGTGGCAGCCGACGTGGCCGTCTATTACAAGCGCCCCGTCGAATGGTTCAGCTCGATGGATGCCGACTTTTCGTGGGGTGCCGCCATCACCAACATCGGTAGCAAGATTACCTATAACGGTGTTTCGGACCAGCGTTTCTTCATCCCGACCACCTTGCGTGCCGGCGCTGGATTGAAACTAGAACTCGATGAGTACAACTCTTTGGCTTTCACTTTGGATTTCTCCAAGCTATTGGTACCCACGCAGCCAATCATCTTGAGAGATGATCAAGGTAATGCCATTTTGGATGCCGAAGGGAATATCCAGATTCTTCATGGCATGGACAACCACGTTTCGGTGGTTCAAGGCATGATCCAGTCGTTCTACGACGCTCCCGGCTATGGCTACAATTCGAACAACGAGTTGGTCCAAATCGGAAAGTTCTACGAGGAGCTTTGCGAAATCAACATTGGTGGTGGCGTTGAGTATTGGTACAACAACGTGTTTGCAGTGCGTGCCGGTTATTTCAACGAGACCGCGCTGAAGGGCAACCGTAAGTTCGTCACCTTGGGTGCAGCCTTGAAATACAACGTGTTTGGCTTGGATGTGTCTTACCTCATTCCCATCAATACGGTTGCCGGCAGCAACCCGCTGGAAAACACGCTCCGTTTCAACCTCACCTATAGTATGGGCAAGAAAGGATGATTGATTGTTGTTAAACCACTTATAGCTAATTGTAATGAAAAAGATATTGCCTCTTTTGATGTTGGCCATGTTCGCCTTGGCGGGCTGTCATAATGCCCCGGCATCCTATGAAATGGCCGATAGTCCGCGTCAACTTATCCCTAACGCTGAGAAATTCGTCAACCAAGTGGTCAAGGACTCAAAGCATTACAAGGCCGAAGATTGGGACGAAGCCATCAAGCAGTTCGTGACGATGAGCAAGAACTATGTGGAGTATGGCCCGCAGCTGACGCAAGATGATCGGATGAAGTACAACAACATTCGCATGGATTTCATGAGTGCCGTCGATGCCACCGGCAATGAGGATTTGGCTCTTCGAGTCAAGGAGGCGTATGCCAACGTCATTGGCAAATGAGTTTCCCTTATTAGGGAATGATGATCATTTTCGTTTTGTAAATCAATTTGTTGTATCTGTCTAAGACTTCGCCGACGACATCTTCCCACGAGCGGACGATGCTGTGTGAGGCTTGAACTCCTACTTTGTGTACGCGTTCGGGGTCGTGAATCAGTTCGCGGAGGCGGCTGGCGAAGGCGTCCAGGTCGTTGGGAATGAGAAAACCGTTCTCGTTGTCGGTCAGGATGGAGGCTGCCGTGGCACCTTCGATCATGACGGCAGGGGTGTGCAAAGCAGCGGCTTCGCGAACCACAAGCGGCGCATTGTCGTAGAGCGAAGGGAAAAGGAACAGGTCGGCGGCGGCATAGTATCGCGTGATGGCTTCACGCTCGGTCAGCGTGCCGACAAATGTGACGCACTTGTCGAGGCCTTTCTCTGCCACCAGTTCTTTCATGGCGTCGGCGGCATAGCCGTTGCCGACGAAGAACATCCTGAAAGGCGTGTCCTTGATCTTCTCAAGGGCATCGATGATGAATCGGACGTTCTTCTGCCAAATGTGTTGCCCCACGAAGAGGAAGACGAAGTCGTCGGGGGCGATGCCCAACGCCTTCCTTGCCTCAACGAAATAGGACTCAGGATAGTCGGCCACAAGGTCGCTGCCATTGTCGACAACCTCCACATGCCCTTTGTAGCCGTATTCCTTAATCACTTCTTTCACAGAGGCTTGCGGTACCCAAACCTCGTCGGCACGCTCGTAGAAGTTGATGATGCGCTTGACGATTTGGTCGACTACGGCTTTCGATGGGATGTTTTGGCTGAAGTCGTCGCGGTATTTGGAATGGAATGTGGCTACCATCGGGATGTTGAGTTTCTTGGCGACGTTGGCCGCAGCCCAACCCGCAGTGAAGGGCGAATGCGCATGGACGATCTTGAAAGGTCGCTTCGAGATTTTGGCTAAGAAAGCGGGGTCGATGTCGGCAATGCCGGTGACGTAGGGCTTGCGGAAGGGGATGGGCACCGAAAAATAGTCCAGCACCTCATAGTCGTATTGCTTGTAGTCGGCTCCGGGCACGTTGGGCGTGATGACCGACACACCGCCCACTTTTTTCTGCATCCAGTAGGCGTAGTTCTGCACGCATACCGACACACCGTCCATCACGGGCGGGAAACTTTCGTTGAAAAGTCCGATGTTCGATTCCATGGTTCTGATTTTTGCCGCAAAATTACGGAAAACTTCACATTCTGTTAAGGGTTCAAGACATCGTTACGGATAATTATTTCGGCTTTTTGTTGAAAAGAATGTTTGCCGAAGCGGTTTTTCCCTATTTTTGAAACTCATTTCCAATGCAATGTCCATTCATTATTTCAACATTTTCCTGATCGTCATGGCAGTGGTAGCCGTGGTGGTTTTCGTGAGCCTCTTCTTTGTGGATGCGGGCTATGGCAAGTTCTATAACCAGAAATGGGGGCCTACGGTTAACAACAAGGTGGGCTGGGTGCTGATGGAAGCGCCTGTGTTCATTGCCATGTTGTTGCTGTGGTTCTTTTCCGACCGTCGCGACGACTTGGTGCGATTGGCGTTTCTCTTCCTTTTCGAGTTGCACTACATCCAGCGGTCGTTCGTGTTCCCGTTCCGTATGCGAGGCCACAGTGTCATGCCAGTTTCCATCGTCTTGATGGGCGTGACGTTCAACGTGTTGAATGCCTTGATGCAAGGCGGCTGGATTTTCTATGTTTCTCCCAAGGATTATTATCCCGCTGACTGGCTCACCGACCCGCGTTTTATTACGGGATTCATCGTTTTCATCATCGGAATGTACATCAACATCTCAAGCGACGACATCATCCGCAACCTGCGAAAGGAGGGCGACACCAACCATTACCTGCCTAAGGGTGGCATGTTCCGCTACGTCACTTCGGCCAACTATTTCGGCGAGTTCGTCGAATGGGTCGGTTTTGCCATACTCACCTGGTCGTGGGCTGGCGCGATTTTTGCATTGTGGACTTTCGCCAACCTCGGCCCTCGTGCCGACCACATCTACAAACGTTATCAGGAAGAGTTTGGCGACGAACTCGACACGAAAAAAGTCAAGAGAATCATACCTTTTATATATTGACCTATGGAAAACTCAATCATATTCACACCTTGCGAGATTGGACCTATCACGCTGCGCAACAGGGTGATACGCTCGGCAGCCTTCGAGAATATGGCCTACGGCAACCGTCCGTCCGACGATTTGTTCAACTACCATACCGCTGTGGCGCGGGGTGGAGTGGGCATGACGACGGTGGCCTATGCTGCGGTCAGCCAGTCGGGACTGTCGTTCAACGGCCAACTGTGGATGCGCGAGGAAATCGTCCCCGACTTGAAACGCCTCACCGACGCCATTCATTCCTACGGCGCCAAAGCTTCCATCCAATTGGGCCATTGCGGCAACATGACGCACCGCTCCACTTGTGGCTGTATGCCTGTGGGCGCTTCGGGAGGCTTCAATATGTACTCGCCGACTTTCGTGAGGAAACTGAGGAAAGCGGAGATCTATGAACTGGTCCTCGATTTCGGCAAGGCCGTCACGCTGGCACGCAAGGCGGGCTTCGATTGTGTCGAGATCCATGCCGGACATGGTTACCTGATTAGTCAGTTCCTGTCTCCCTATACCAACCATCGTCGCGATGAGTTTGGAGGGGTCTTGGACAATAGGATGCGTTTCATGAAACTCGTCATCGAGGAAGTGATGCGCGCAGCGGGCCATGATATGGCCGTGGTGGTCAAGATGAATATGCACGATGGCTTCAATAAAGGCATGGACAAGGACGATTGCATTATTGTGGCTAAGGAGCTGGAAAAACTTGGCGTTCATGCACTTGTGTTGTCGGCGGGCTTCGTCAGCAAGGCCCCGATGGAGGTGATGCGAGGCGCGATGCCGCTCAAGACGCTGCGTTATTACATGGACCCGAAGAAGTTCTGGTGGCTTAAGGCCGGACTGGCGCTTTTCGGTCGCAAGCTGATTCCGACGGTGCCCTTTAGCGAAGGCTATTTCTTGGAAGAGGCAAAGGAGTTTCGCGCCGCGCTGAAGATGCCTTTGATTTATGTGGGTGGAATGGTTTCGCGCGAGAAGATGGAAGAGGTGCTTGGTTCGGGCTTTGTGGCCCTGCAAATGGCGCGTGCTTTGATCAACGACACCGACTTTGTCAACAAGCTGCATAGTGGCGAAGTGACGCGCAGCGAATGCAAGCACTCCAATTATTGCATCGGGCGTATGTACACGCTCGACATGAAGTGCCACCATTGCGTCGATGAGGAACTGCCCAAGGCGATTCAAAAGGAAATCAAGAAAGCGGAGAAGAAACAATGAACGTCAAAAAAAGGTTGAAACGGTTTGAGGAAGCCCATGGGCATCAGCCTTGGGCTTTGGTGACAGGCGGAAGCTCTGGCATGGGCTTGGAGTTTGCGCGACAGTTGGCCGAAATGGGCTGCAACTTGTTGTTGGTCAGCAACCAAAAGGAAGAATTGGAGAAGGTCGCACGAGAATTGCAAACCGAACACATCCAAGTGATTCCGCACTTCCAAGATTTGGCTACCGAGACTGCTGCCGAGGACCTGTTTGCCTTTTGCCAAGCCGAGCATATTCAAATCGACATCCTCATCAACAATGCGGGCATGTTCTTCTTTGAGGAACTGACACCTGAAAATGAGGCAAAAGCGTTGAAGATGATGAGGTTGCATACCCTTACCCCGACACGGCTTTGCATCCTTTTTGGCGACGAGATGAAACGGCGCGGCTACGGATACCTTATTAATATGTCGTCGATGGCGGCCAAGTTGCCCTGCCCGGGCATCACGATTTATGCGGCCACGAAAGCCTACCTGAAAAGGTTTGGCAAGTCGCTCTA
>CAMKAR010000012.1 GCA_946410535.1 uncultured Bacteroidales bacterium | reverse complement strand
TGAAAATCTCTGATTTCTTTTCTGCAGTTAAGTACATAATTTTCTTCTTTTTACGATAAATTTATTCTCTAATCGGGCTGCAAAGATACGACAATTTTTTGAATCGGTGTTTGTTTTACCGAAAAAAATGTTTTAGACGGCGCAATTGTTCAGTTTTTCAAGCAACCGACGGGGACGACGTAAATGCCGTCGTCGCGCTGGTAGGCGAACCCGTCTGTGCCGGTCAGAACCATCATGAACGAAGGCGACTTCATCCTAGTCGTGTCGAGGATGGCGTTGAGTTTCTTTAGATTCGCTGCACCTTCTTCTACGAGTTTGTCGCCACCCAACTTGATTTCCACCAAACCGTAGCTTCCATTGCGTAAATGCACCACCGCATCACATTCCAGTTTGTTGCTGTCGCGGTAGTGATACACCGAACCGCCCAATGCTTCTGCATAAACCCGAAGGTCTCTGACGCACATTGTCTCAAACATGAATCCGAAGGTGTTCAGGTCGTTGATGAGGTCTTTGGGACCAAGGCCGAGTGCTGCCGTGGCGATGGATGGGTCGGTGAAATATCGGGTTTCGGCGGTGCGGATGGCCGCTTTTGAGCGCAAATTGGGGTTCCAAGCCGTCATGTCTTCGACGACGAAAATCTTTTTCAGTGCATTAATATAGGAAACAACGGTGTCTTCGTCGAGGGTGTCGGAGTCGTTGGTGGCCATGTCTGCTTTCAGTAGGGTGGCAGGGGATTGCGTGCCTTGGTTTCGGGCGTATGAACGCATCAGCCGCTTCACACGCTCTGGATTTCTCTCCACATTGTCCACACGCGAAATGTCGGCGGTGACGATGGCATCGTAATAGTCGAAGGCTTGGTTGAGCGCGGTTTTTGTCTTGTTCATCAGGCATGCCTGCGGCCAACCTCCACGGCAGGTGAGGAATGCCAAAGCGTTGATGTCTAAAGGATTGGGCGCGTATATGTGCTTAGACTGGTCGAACAGCGCTTCCAAACTGATGGCACCCGTTGAGTCGCCCGACTCGAACAGCGACATGGTGCGCATGGTGAGCCAAGAAAAGCGGCCGGTGCCTGTGTGGAAAATCTCGGCGGTGTTGGTCGGGACGGCAGAGCCGGTGAGGATGAATTGCCCCATTTCGCCTCGCTGGTCCACGGCAAAACGCACGGCATCCCAGAGCTTGGGCACCAACTGCCACTCGTCGATGAGGCGGGGCGTTGCGCCTTGCAAAAGGATTGAGGGGGAGTAGTTCGCCAAGCGGATGTTCTGCTCCATCTTGTCGGGGTCGGCCATGTAGAGGATGCTGCCTGCCTGTTGTATGGAGGTCGTGGTCTTGCCGCACCATTTTGGGCCTTGCACCAACACGGCACCTTTTCCTTCTAATTTTTCCGCCAAAATCTGGTCTGCAATTCTGAATTTATAAGCTCCCATTTTTGCTCTTTTTATTCACGCCGCAAAATTACATATAATTTTATTATATTCAACAATTTGATAAAAATTTCTTCTTCTAAATTCGGTGAATTGTGGCGATTCCATTCGGTGAATTGTGGCGATTCCATTCGGTGAATTGTGGCGGTTCTGTTCGGTGAATTGAGGCGGTTCTGTTCGGTGAATTGTGGCGGTTTCGTTCGGTGAATTGTGGCGATTCTGTTCGGTGAATTTTTTGGAATGTTGTATGTTTTACCGAAAAAAATTTTTTTTTCACAGACAACGGCATGGCCTGCCACAGGTGCTTAACCAATAATATCCAAATCTGTTGATTTGCATATCTTTGAGGGCTTTATGACCTTGCAAAGAGTGTGTTTTTTCTCATTCGCCCATTCCTTTCTCGTATTCCTCTCTCGTTATCTTCGTCTTAGGATCCACAACCAAAACCTCATCATAGCTCAAGCCATAAAGCTGATAGACGAGAAGGTCGATTTCTTGCTCTAAATTGATTGTGGGTAGTCCGTTTTTCTTGGCAGAAAGAATTTCATCTACAATGGATTCAATATGCTTTTTCGTGTATTCGGAAGATGATGGAATTGGTAACTGTCTTGCTTGTTTTATTCTAATTTTTGGAAATAATTCTGTATCGTTTTTAAATTTTGAAGAGTAGTAGTATTGCAATGCCTTGGAGTTTAGACAAGCTAAAACATACTTTGGAGGATAGTTAATGTCGATAATCTTTATGGAATACAAACTTCGGTTCGAATAAATCCTGTCTTCAAGATAAAGAACAGTTAGGTAACTTCCTGTTTCTCTTAAAAGCAGTCGCGGACCAGTGAAATAATAGTCGTCTTTTGAAAATTGTTGAAACACATCTTCTGACACATAACTTAGAGAGTCATATGCGTATTTCCCGACGTTTGAGCCTGTAAGAAATGGATATGTACCAAGTGCTGTCACAAGGTTTCGTCCAATTTCAAATCCACGGCATATATTTGAAATCCGATTTAATTTTACTCCTGATTTCTCTATCTTTTCTAAGATGTTTCCACCTGCAATCATATCTGCAAAACGCCAAAGACCTCGAGTTTTTATACCAATGTAAACTGCTGTAGGCATTTGAACATTTTCAAAAACGTTATCACCAACAACCTTTAGATTTATCACATCCATGTTTTTCTCTAAATAATCTCGGAGAGATGTGAATTTCAATCCTTTGATATATAACGATGCAGTAATAAAAGCTAAGACGCCCTTGTTTTTTAATAAGCAATAGGATTTTTCAAAAAAGTATGCGTATAATTCATAACATAGGTTTGTTTTAAAGTATGGAAAATAGATATTTGCCTTTGGTACAACAACATAAGGCGGATTTGCTATAACTATATCAAATCCTCCCTTCACCCCAAACATCCACTCGGCATCGAAGAACGACGAGGATGCGTTTTGGTCGAACATGTCCCAATGGGCCAATTTTTGCGCCGCACTGGGGTCGACAAAGCCGGTGTCTTCGATGGCTTGGGCCAAGGCATTGCGCGTTTCTTTTATCTTGTCTTTCAACCTTTGCTTGTCGGTGTTTCGCTTCGCAAGGAATATCTTGTGGTTCAATTCCTTCAGCTGTTCTTTGTATTTGAGCACGTCGTCACTCTGTTCCACTAACGAGGGGTCGTAGTCGATGGGAATGAGTGTATTGGCGGCCACAAACTTTGATTCGAGGTTAGGCAACGGACGGATGCCAAAGTTATGGGCTGCATCGTCGGTGGGTTTTTGGTCGACGACGAGCGAGATGAAAAACCTCAGTTTGCTGATTTGTACGGCGATGGGCTGTATGTCGACGCCATAGATGCAATGTTCGATGAGGTAGAGCTTTCGGGCATAGTCGGGGTCGTTGACGTGGCGGTTGAAGGCTTCTTCGATGTCGGCCAACCGTGCCTTGCGTTCCTCTTCTTCTTCCACATTGAAGGCCTTGCGCGACTGCTCGATGGCTATTTCGATCATAAATTCCTTCCACATCTCGTTGGTCGGGTCGAGTTGCCGCAGGATGTGCACCATCTGTTGGAGCATGCCCATCGGGAAAGCGCCTGAGCCACAGGCAGGGTCGAGCACACGGCAATGGTAGATGGCTTGCATGATGTTGCGTCGCTGCGTTTCGTCGAATGTGGTTTCTTCGGTCGAATAACTGAGCAGCGAGCGGTATTGTGGCTCAAGTTCGTCGCCGCAAACGCGCTTCAAGTGGGCTACGAGGCTTTCGTCAACCATGTATTGCACGATTTCGCGCGGCGTGTAGAACGAGCCGGTTTGCTTGCGGGCCGAGGTCTGTGTCTCCGGGTTGTAGGATGCCAATAGGTTCTCGAAAGCCTTGCCCAAAAGCTCTGGGTCGAGCGATACTTCCTGGTCGAGTGGCGTGTTTTCCTCGATGGTGAAGTTGTAGCGTTTCAGGATGTCGATGATGCCGCGTGCCGACACATTGCGCTTCTTGGTGTCGTCGTACCATTGCGAGAGGTCGATGCCTTTGCCCACTTCCTCGCCGAAGAAAAGCCAGTCGGGCAGATAGAGTTGTTCCAACGACTCATCGAGTTCCGAGAAGCCGTCGTAATAGAGTTTCTTGGGCTTGTCGTCCAAGCAATCGAAAAGTCCGCCATTGAGGAAAGGCACGTTATTGTTGGCCATCCTTACGAACTCGTCGGCGCCACCTTCCTTGAAATCAGCCTTGTAGCGCATCAGGTTGTTGATGTTGTAGCCGTCTTTCTTGATGCCATACTGGTGGTCGCCTCGGAATCGGCGGTTGTTGGCCGTGTCTTTCCCTCCCTCCACGATGGGGCAGTTGAGCATGGCAAAGAACAGGTTTTGGAGGATGAGCCTGTAATACTTGCTTTGTTCCGGGTCGTATAGCACGTTTTGTCGGTCATGTGGATTGAAGTTCTCGATGAAATGGTCACGGATGTAGTTCTCGTCGAAAAACGCATCTGGGATGAGGTGCTTCTGCTTCAGGAACCAAACGAAAATCAGCCTCGTAATCAATCGGATGCAGCTTTCATGATTGAAATTCTCGTCGTCGTCGGTTGTCCGAAGGTCGTTGGGAAACCGCACCACTTGAACGGCCCAAGCATACCAATCGCTAAGCTCGGAATAGAACTTCTTCGTAAGCAACTCGTTGGAGAACACTTGCATCCAATGCTTGTAAAGTTCCTCAAAAGTCGGGTAAGCCTTGTCGCCGATGCTTTCGAGGATGTCGATGTGTCCGCGATGGGGTTGCAGGCAGTTGATGTCGCGAAGCAGGCTGACTTTGCCTATTTTCTCGCCGTCGCGCCATTGTTGGGTGTAGTCGCTACGCTCGCAGGTGGCCAAGGCCAGCTTTTCGTTTTGCTTGATGAAGAGCACCACGGGTTGCGCTGCCGCAATGCGGTTGAAGCCGCGTGTCAGCGTGGCCATTTCCGTACGGGTGAGCTTTTGGCCATCACGAATTTCGGCGGCGAAAAGCATCATCCCGACATAGCGGCCTTCAGCGGCTTCGTGTGTGACGACCTCGCCGTTTTGCGTTGTTGCCCCGCCCGACAAAGAAGCCTCGTCGACGGTGCCGATGAAATATGTGTGGCCTACTTTAGCGACAATCTCTTGCAAGGCTTTAGGCATCGGCCCTGGATAAAGCTCCTCAAACGCGACTGGGGTGCGCGTGATTTCGTTGAATGTGATATGGAGGTGGTTGAGCAATGCGGCGCAAGAGTCAAACAAAGGCTCATCGACAAATTTCCCTAATATGGTTTTCATGCTCTTGTGTGTTTTATTTGCTGATATATTCCCATGCAATCAAGTCGAAATTCTCTTTTCGGAACTTGTCTTCCAAGCGTTGTCCGTCTTTGCGGGGCGAGGGGATGCCCTTGCGCGACCTCGCAATCTGGAGGATGTCGTTGGTGGCCTGCTGCGGCACCTTTTCCTCCATCCATTGCTGGACGATGGCTTGCAGCTTGGCAAGACGTTCGTTTTGAGGCGTGTCGATCCAGCTCGGCACGAAACGGTCATTACGCCTGTTCTTGCGTAGGAAGTCGAGGATTTCGGCGCGGTTCATTTCGGCGAAGGTGGGTGCTTGCGACTTGTCGGCAGGCTGGCACATCAGGTAAATCTCGCGGTATTTCTCCGTGGCCGACTCGCGTTTGGGATAGCCTATGATGGCGACAAGACTTTCCGGAATATGCCCAAACATCGAGTCTTCGTTGCGGAAGCCTGTGAAGATTCCGTTGGGCATGGCTTCCAGCTGCTGCTTGTATTTCTCGAAGTAGTCGAGCAGGTCCTGACGATACACTTCGAGCGAGAAGTCCTTGAGCGACAGCGTTTGCGGCGACTCGATGTCGCTGATGCTGTTGTTTTGCAGCTCGGCCAACAGGCGGTCGGCGTTCTTGTCGATCAGTGGATTGTCTTGCTCCATTTGCTGGTATTTCTCGTTCAGTTCTTGTGTTTCCGAACCTACGAGGTTCATGGTCACCATGCGGTTCATGATGCGCGACTCCAAGTGAAGGTATTCCTCAAACGAAGTGGCAGGCCAGAAGTTGACGCATTGGATAAACTTGTTGGGCGAGCCGATGCGGTCGATACGGCCGAAACGCTGTATCAGGCGCACGGGGTTCCAATGGATGTCGTAGTTCACCTGCATGTCGGCATCCTGTAGGTTCTGGCCTTCCGAGAGACAGTCGGTGGCAATGAGGATGTCGATGGGGTCGTCGAGAAGCCGTGTCACGTTAGGCTCGTGTTTCCTGACAAGTTGCTCCCATATTGGATAAGGCACGCGCCATTGACGCTTTTCGTCATCGAAATATTTCGCAGGGTCGAGGTGGGCATCGTCATAAAGTTGGCTCCAATCCTTCTCCTTGTAGAGCTTGCTGTAGGGCGCGAAGCTTTGCAGCACTTCTTGGAAGTCGTTGGTGTGCTGTCGTCCTGATGTGTAAATCGCTGTTCCTGAAACTGATGCAATTCTGTCGAACCCTCTTTGCCGAAGCTCGTCATACAGGAACTTTGCTGTGTCGCTATAGGCGGTAAAGACGACGATTTTCTTGTTCTTGCTTTGCGTTTTCTCTTTAAGCAGTTTTTCAAGCTCGTCAAGTTTTTGGTCTTGCTCGAAACCGTTTCTGTAGTCTTGCCCGAAAGCCACTAAGCTCTTGTAGATTTCATTCATGCATTTCACGTTGTGTTGCAGTCCGCGTTTGAAGCCACCAAGGTTTTGCATTTCGCTCAGGCTGATGGTTCCTTTGCGCAAGGTGAACATGTCGTCGGTGTCGAAGTTCTCGTCCTCGTCGGGCAGTTCAATCTCGATGGTGCCTTTTTTCTTGTGTTCCTCATAGTCGACCACCATTTGGAGGGTTTGCGTATGCACGTCGAGGACTTTCTTCAATGTCAGCATGCACGAATGCCACGAGCTTTCCAACCGTTTCATGAACAGGATGCTCATCATCTTGACCAAGAAACGCTCACGGTTCACGTTGTCTTCCCAATCGTTTTTGGCGCCTTCCCTTGCTTTTTTCTGGCTTTCGGGGAGGTAAAGGCTGGGCTGGTAGGCTGTCAGCGTCAGTTCCTCGAAGGCTTGGTAGATTTCTTCCGTGGTCCTGTATTTGCCGAAATGGTCGACACCTTTATACATGTTGCGTGGCTTGGCTTTTTCGGGAAACCCCATGTCTTCGCCCAGAGTCTTTTCGATAAGTTTGCGGGTGCGGGCCACAATCAGCTTGTCCGTCAGGTTGAAGAACTTGGGCGACAATTGGGCGATGAAACTGCCTATGGTTCTGTTGGTGTCTTTGCACCATTCCGTGTATTTGCGTTGCGAGTCGGCAAAGAGGTTGCGAAGCGATTCCACGCCGAAGTCGTCGGTGTCGAAGGCGGCATCATTGCCCCGACCAATCAGGTTGAACTGTCCTTTCACATCGCGAAGCCCAGTGTTGATTGGTGTGGCCGATAGCATGAGCACCTTCAGTTGGTGGCCTTCTTTCTGCGATTGCACTTTGACGAGGCTTTCCAGCAAGTCTTGGTAGCGTCCCGATTTCTCGTTTCGCAGGTTGTGGCTTTCGTCAATCACAATCAGCAGTTTCTCCCGCCGTTGCAAGTAGTCGAGTTTGTAGGTGTCGTAGCTGTGTTGCAGCCGTTCGTTCTGCAAGTCGGTATGGAAACGCACTTGGTAGTCGAAACGGTCTTTGTCGAAGCGCGAACCAGCCCCTTTCAGGTATTGAGTCCAGTTTTGCTGTAGCTTTTTGGGGCAAAGCAAAAGGGTGGTGTAGCCTTGGATTTGGAAGAACTTGATGACTGCCAAAGCGGAGAATGTCTTGCCTAAGCCCACTGCATCGGCGAGGATGGCACCGTTGTATTTGCGCAGCATCTTGATGAGCGAGATTACCCCTTTCTGTTGGTAGTTGAACAGCGTCCGCCAAATCTCGCTCGTTTGCAGCAGCGACATGTCTTGCTGGTGCTCGATGGAGGTGCTGTCCAATTCGAGGTCGGCCTTGAACAGCTCGTAAAGTATCTTGTAGTAGATTTCCTCGGGGGAATATTTCCTGAAATACTCTTCAATCATTCTGATGAAGTAGTCTTTCATGCTGATTAGCCCCGAGTGTGGGTTGCTGGGGTCTTGTATCTTCTCCTTTGCGGTCTTCCAAATGTCTTCAAACCAGCGACATACCTCCTTGTAGTCGGAGTTGGCCTTGTTGACGGAGTCGCCGATGGTGAGTTCCACATTGGAGGTGCGTTTCAGGCCCAGTCCGGCATCGGTGAGGTTGCTGCTGCCCGTCAGGTAATAGCCGTTGTTTTGGGCGACATTGTTCTTGAACATATACACCTTGGCATGGCAGAAGGCATTGGCTATGGCGCGTATTTGCACCGTGTTGCGTTCAAGAAAAGCCTTGGCTTCTTTGGCATACTCGTCCAACTGGAACGTGCTTTCTATCGAGAAATCGCCATTCAGCAGGTCCTTGATGTCGTTGAGTTGTTTCTCCTCACGAACCATTTCGGAGGAAACAATGCGAAACTCGTCGGTCTCGGGCAGTTCCCTATAGAGCTTGCTGAGGGCACGGATGGTGAAATAGCCCGTCACGATGTCGAGTTTTCCGGTCTGACCCGACTGCAGGCCAGAGTACAAATTGATGAAATCCCACACGGTCTTGATGCCAAGGCCATCGTCGGGATAACGGTCTACCTTGTTGTCAATGAGCATACGCTATCGTTTTGCAGCGCAAGGACTATCTCGGAAAGGATGGGCTAAAACGAAGAACCTCAGGACACGAAAAAGCGCAGATTGGCGCTTATCAATGTCCCAAGGTCCTAGGATAACCCATTGTATAGAGATAAGTCCAGCCCGCGCTATAGCGCAGGCGTTGGAGCTTATTCGTAATACAATGTCTTTGAATTTCCTAGGTTCTGGGACATTCCGAATATAGCACTAACGCTAAGTTAATTCCAATAAGTTCGTACCGCTTTTCCGTAGGCCAGAAAAAACATACGGATTCGCCAGTACTTGAAGGCAAAATTACAAAATCTTGAGAAACTGGAGGGGAAAAAGAAGATTTTTCTGGTAATTTGGAAAATTAGCATAGAGAAGAGTTGTTCCAATGCCTCTAATATTTCCTTGCATTCCTCCAAAACATCTTTTCTTGTAGAATACCAATCGAAAAATCACACTTTTCTTGGGAAAAGGCAAAAAAAGTCGAGGAAAGCTCCCCACTTCCCTCGGCTCGGTTCATAATCTTTACAGTGCTTTCCCTCATTTCAGGATTTCATAAAACGGGCCTATCCGTCGTCTCGCGTCCCGCGTCCCGTGTCCCGCAGTCTCGTGTCGCGCAGTCCCGTGTCCCGAAGTCCCGCGTCCCGCAGTCTCGCGTCCTTTTATATTATACCAACTCCTTCCAGAACTCCTGTGGCAGATGGACATTCTCCACATCGACGGCTCCCGCAAACAGCGGCGCAATCTCGGCGTCGGTGAAGCCTGCGATGCCGCAGCCGATGCGCGTGACCAAGAATGTCATTTCAGGGTGTTGTTTGGCAAAGGCGATGAAGTCGTCGACGTAGGGCTTGATGGTGTTCACACCGCCTTGCATCGTCGGGATGGCATAGCTTTGGCCTTGCAATCCAACGCCTTGACCCATGATGGCGCCAAACTGCTGGACGGCAATCCTCGCCGCTCCGCCACCATGCATGCCTTGCAGGTTGCTGCCAAAGACGAAGATTTCGTTTTTGCCGAGGCTATGGATGTAGTCGGGTGTGATGCGACCTTTGAACTCACTCATTTCGCGGTAGTTGCGGGTCTCGCTGTTCGACTTGGAGCGGAACAACTTGCGGGCCATGCTGGGCATGGCAGAGGTGGCGGCATAGTCATCTGAGATTCTGGTGTACATCATCGTCCGCGACTTGCGTTCCCGTGCCCAAGCCTCGCGCATTCCGGCTTCGTCGTCGGCAAAGGCCATGTGGTTGTCGATGCTGAGCGAGGCAGAGGTGGCCTCCACGTCTTGGTTGGTGCCGATGTAGGCGAAGTTCCAGCCTTCTTCGTTCTTCATGCGTTCCACAAGGGCCTTGATGGCCGCGCCGCTGTATTCCTTCGAGGCGTTCTCCAACCCGTCGGTGATGACGGTCACCACGGCGGTGGCGTCTTCCTTGTCCTTGATGGCGTTATACAGCTTGTTGATGCTGATGCCCATGGCATCATAAAGCGGTGTGCAGCAGCAGGGGCGATACTCATTGGATGTCAGCTCTTTGACTTCTTGCACGGGCACCATGTCGTAGACCATGGTTTTGGCGCAGTCGCAGAAGATCATGAGCGAAACGAAGTGCTCTTGCGTGTCGTTGAAACGTTCTTGGGCAGAGCGGATGCTGCCCACGGTCTCGTTGAATCCGCTGATGGCGGCCTTGGCGATGCTGCCCATCGAGCCGCTCTTGTCGAGGATGATCAGGTTGTAGACCTGTGTCTTTGCTTTGTTGGTTTGTGCTTCCATAATGTATTGTTTTATTGTGGTTTAATGTAATTTGTTATTTAAAGATTTAAGATTCAAAATTCAAGACCAATAACTCCAAACTGATAACTTCAAATTGCAAACTGGCTAAAACTCCAATCTGAAGTTGTTGTCCTCCTTAAGCTGGTCGTAGCGTTGCTTGTTGAACGAGAATCGTGTGCCTTTCCGGCGTCGGCTTTCGTCCTCCGAGCGGGTGGGGTAGGAGGGATGTGATTCTTTAGCCATTTTTCCAAACAAGGCTCCGATGTCCATGCTTCGCATTTCGTTGCGCTCGCCGTAATAGGAAACTCGGCTTGAGGTTTCGTCCTCCACTTCGTCAATGATGCCGGTCTGGAGGATTTTCTTGTAGAAATTGCGCCGATCAAACTGCACGCCGAGGATGGCTTCATAGAGCCGTTGCAATTCAGGGATGGTGAACTTCTCGTCCAAGAGGCCGAAACCAATAGGCTCGAAATGAATGTCTTGTCGCAGTTTCTCCATCGTTTTCCTCAGGATGTAGTCGTGGTCGAAGGCAAGACGTGGCACTTCGTTGAGGGCGAACCACTGCGCCTTGGCCGCATCGTCGCCACCTTGCACCTCCGATTTTTTCGCCAAAGCATAGAACGCGATGGTGATGACACGGGTGCGCGGGTCGCGGTCGACATCACTGAAGGCTCCAACCTGCTTGATGTAGTGCAAGTCGAGTCCCGTTTCCTCTTTCAGTTCCCGCAATGCGCCTTGCTCTGCCGTTTCACCCATTTCGAGGAAACCTCCCGGAAAAGCCCAACAGCCTTTGTACGGCTCGATGCCGCGTTCGATGAGAAGGATCTTCAGGTCGTGCCCGTCGAAACCAAACACCACGCAGTCGGTCGTCACTGCCGGACGCGGGTAGTCGTATGTGTACTTTTGTTCGCTCATATTGTGTAAATTTGACGCAAAAATACGACTATTTTCCAAAACAGCAATGAAATAATGTGTAAAATTTACACTAAAATTTGCAAATTATTGGATTACAGATTGTTTATATGTGTAATTTTTACACGATATAAACAATGGTTCTGTTATATGGCTTAGTCGGCCACTTCGGAGTTGCTTGATTCGGGTCGGTTGTTGAGCGCCCCCGGGTGGTCTTGCTCGTTGAGGATGTCGGTGATAACCTCCGAATTGAATACCTCGTCGACGAAATCGTGGGCTTTCGAGTGTTTCTTGTGCCATTCTTCGCCATCTTGCTTGGTCTTGTTGACCACGTTTTTCATCTTCTGGTTGAAATTCAGCAATCTAATGTATGCTTTATATAATCCTTTTTCCTTGTCAATCAATGGGATAAGGATGGAGTTGATGACAATGCTGAAAAGAATGACAGCAAAAACGATGTTGCGCATGAACATGGCAATCCCCATGTCGGGGATGTAGATGAGGGCTTGGGTGGCCAAAACCGCTGCGGTCAACCCTTTGGGATTGAGTGCCGACATGAAGACCAGCTCCTTTTCGGGAATGCCTTCTTTCTTGGAGATGGCGAAACGCACGGCAGGGACACGGAGAATGAAAAGCATAATGCTGATTATCAGTCCAATGGCGATGGGTTGCCATTGGTTCAGCTGGATGGAGATGCCGACATAGATGAAGAAAAAGGTTTTCAGCAGAAGGACCAATTCCGAAAACAGCGAACGCTCGGTCTCGTTGAGGTTGACAGGCACTTTTTTGACGAATTTCTTGAGCCAGGCGTTGTAGATGCTGTCGATGTTGGCAAGGCCTATGCCGAAGGCCAAAGCTGCAATGGCACCGCTGAAGCCCATCCACTCGTTGAGGCCATAGATGATGAACACGAAAGCGGGCGTGGTCAGGATGGAATACTTGATGTTGCGCACCTTGTCGAGGATCAAGGCCCAGAAGATGGCACCAATGAGACCCATCACGGTGGCAAGGATGAACGACGAAAAGATGTCGCCCAAGATGGCGCCAAACTCCACATGTCGCGACTGGATGGCTTGCATCAGTGCCAAAGCCAGAACGATGCTGAACACATTGCCGATGGCGGCTTCGAGGATGAGCATGATGGCGGGTTTCTCCGACATGTGCATCTGCCTGACGATGGGAATGACAACGGCGGAAGCTGTGCCTCCTAACAGGCAACCGAGAATCATGGCGACCACAGTGTCTATCTCAAGGGCGAGCCAGGCAAAAAGCCAGATGGCGATGGCGGACAGCACGAAATTCAAGGCCGTGAGCTTCAATGCACCTTTGAAGGAGTCTTTTAATGCGCTGAATCTGAGTTGCGTACCGCTTTCAAACAGAATGGTTACCAAGGTGATTCCTGAGAAAAGGCTGCCGGCATTGCCTAAGCTGTCGGGCGAAATCCAATGAAACACTGGACCGATGAGTAGGCCGATGATGATGAGGAACAGCACGTCGGGGATGCGCTTGCGACTGAAAATCTCGCTGAAGAGGTGGGCCGTGAAGATGAGCAGGCCGATGATGGCGATGGTGAGCCCGATTTGTCGCGACGAGCTGCTGTTGGAGATTTGCTCGGCCACGGTGTTGACCAAACTGGGGTTGGCAACGGCTTCAGAAATCTGTGCCACGGTGTCGTTGATGCCCGACAGGGTGTTGGTGGTGGGGATGAGGTCGGTCTGTATCATGGCATCGGTCTTTTAGTTGAACAATCTCCAATTGACGCCGATGAAGATGCGGCTGTCGCGCATGGGGTAGTGGGGCGCTATGAACGAGTTGTAGTTGCCCGTCAGGAGGAACATGTTGGTGTAGGCCACATAGATGTGAGCCTTTTTGATCTTGATGGCCAACGCAAGGTCGATATAGGGGAAGTTGCCAATCTGGACTTCGTTTTGGAGGTAGAAGGTGCGCGTGGCTGGCATATAGGCATCAGCATAGTATTTGGTGAAATAACGCACCGTGATGCTTGGATGCAGTGTGGCCGCCTTGCGGAAAATGGGTTGCGAATAGCCGAACTTGAGCTGGCCCATGACCAAAGGCAGGTGCACGACTTCCTCGTTGCTCGATTTCTGTAGGCTCGCAAAGCCTTCCAGTTCGAACCTTCCAAGACGCTGGTAGAAACTGAGATAGGCCTCGCGTATGCTGAACATGGCCTCGTTTTGTGCGGGACGGGCATCGGTGCCGAAATAGATGAAGTTGGCGATGCTGGTCTGTTTGAAGCCTATGGTGTAGCTTTTGTAGTTGTATTTCAGGTTGAAAGTCAGGTAAGTGGCTGCCTTGAAGTCGTTTTCCCAACGGAAATGGTTGGAGTGGTATTTCTCCTCAAACCAGTTGGCCGACTGCCGTTTTAGCTCGAAATCGAAAATGGCTTGGCCATAGTTTTTGTTGGCGGTGCCGATATATTGTTTCCATTGCCCCTTGATGTCGAAATCGCCGATTTGGTAACCTAAGGTGATGAGTTCGGCCTGACCGGTGATGCGCGTCGACTTGAACAGGTTGACGATGACACCCCCGTTGATACTCAATTGGTTGTAGTTTCTCGACACCACGGTTTCGCCTTCCAAATAGTCGAAGCTGCTCACTTTGTAAAAACCATGTGTGATGCCAGCATAAACATAGAAAGGAATGTCATCGTTGTGTTTCTGGTAGCCTAAACTGTTCCATTTCAGCGTGTTTCGGATTGCCCTAACCAAGGTCGTGTCTGTTGATTTGGTGGTGTTCAGCAAGGTGTCATAAGGTTGGTAGAAAGCCACGGAAGGTGATGTCTCGTTGTAATATAGTTTGTTGTTCAAGAAGCTGAAGCTGTGGCAAATCCTTCCCAAAGTGAATTTCCTGACCTTGACTTCTTGTTGGATGTCGTTCTGGTCTGCCAATTGCAGTGTGTCGAGTCTTGTTGAGTCGGCTAAAATGCTGTCATTGAGGGGAGTGATTGTGTCGTTTTCAATTGGAGTGATGGTGTCGTTTACAATTGGACTGATAGTATCGTTTACAGCAGAGGTTTCAACGTTTTTCGAAATGACAGTCTTTTGGGGTAGCAGGTTGAAATAATGCTCGAAACCTATGCCGCTTGAGACGATGAAATTGGTGGCGTTGTTGAGATTGGTTCGGATGACCGAATTGTCGGTTTCGGTATGCGAACTATAGTCTTCGTCGTTGGCGATGCCGCCGTTTTCGCCCATTTCCAACTTGTTGCGGTAATAATAGGCGGTAACGCCATAACGTTTGTCTTTGGTGAAATAGTGAGCATTGACCCAGAAGTAGTTATTGATGCTTTTGTTGTTGATGAACACGCCTGGCGAATAGTCAGTGTTGAAGGCAAAGGAGACGAAAAACTGCGGTGTGAACTGTCTTCCGAACCTGACGTTGAGGTGTTGCTCTTTGTCGCCCGTAGTCATCACATAACGGAGTTCGGAGTAGGGTAGGACCGATTGATAGGAAACGATGGTACTTTCGTTTTGCATGTAAGCGGCGAAAGAGGGCAGGGTCATGTCAAATCCCACTTGGTGCAGATAGTTGAACCTCATCGACTTATGTGCGAGACCCGTATTGCTGAGTGTGCTGTATATGGTGTTTTTGCTCTCAAGGATTTCTCGGTTGGCCGCGTGGAAAGTCAGTGTGTCGATGACTTTTGAAGCGTTCAGGAAAATGCTGTCGAATTGCATTGCATTGTAGGTGACAAACGTTGAGTCGATGGGACGAGAAGGGGAGAGGGTGGTCTTTTTTGGTGCAATGCTATCTTGATTTGGATTCTGTGAAAATCCTAAAATATTGATAATCAATAGTAATAAAACATAAATGGTTTTCCTTCGCATAAGATAGGAATTTGGCCGTAAAATTAGTAAAAAGTTGGGAAGTGGGAATGAAAAAGGTTGAAAAGAATGGAAAAGGGTAGGGGGGTACTAAAACAGAAAACCCCGCCAGCGGATGCTGGCGGGGATTCCGTTAAGGGAGGGCG
>CAMKAR010000011.1 GCA_946410535.1 uncultured Bacteroidales bacterium | reverse complement strand
TGGCCGACGGCATCTATGTGTTGCGCCTGACGAATGGCAACCAAGTGAGAACGCAAAAAATGGTCATTAACAAATAAACGAAAGGAGAACAAACGATGAAAAAGAGAATCATATCCGTGATGGCCATTTTGGCACTGATGTTCGGCCCCGTGTTCATCCCGCAGGCACCCGCCCAAATCCTCTTCATGGATGAGGAGGAAGAAGAGGAGAGCGAGCGCACCGATGTGGACGAGCAAGGATTGGAGTTGCCCATGGTGCCCGAGTTGGGTATCACCATCGACCAATATGCCCCTTTGGGTGGCGAAATCCTTGTTCTGGGTTGCCTCGGAGGTGCCTACCTCTTGGGCAAGCGAAGAAAAAAGGACAAACAATAAAAAAACCGCCCCGCCAGGGGCGGCTCATTTGATTCATTTGTATTCATAGGCATGGCCCTGTTGTGAAACACGGCCATGCCGCTTTTTTATCAATGGTGATGATGGTGTTCATGCCCATGATCATGGTCGTGATGGAAGTGCAGCCCGTTGGCGCGGCGCCATTCCACCTCGGCGTTCATCTCCTCGATGGTGGGGACGCGCACTTCGACGACTTCGCCACGCACGAAAAGACCATGACCGGCCAAGGGATGTTGGTTTTCGGGGCTTGGCATCCCGAAGGCTTCCTCGGGCGGGATGGTGAAAACGAACGAGTCGCCTGGCTCCAAACCGCGCAAAGCATCGGAGAAGCTTTTCATGATGCGGCCTACGCCAAACATCATCACACGGGGCTTTTCGGGGGTGGCTTGTTCAAGAATCTGGCCGTTGGGGTCGTCGGATTGGATGGTGTAAACCAGCTTCGCGACTTTCAAATCATCGATTTTCATGGCTAATAGGGTTAGTTTTGGGCCTGCAAAGGTAAGAAATAAAGCACTTTCCGAAATTTTTTGCCACATTTTTTGCAGAAACGATTTGCGAAACGAAAAAATGTGTACTTTTGCAGTCCGTTAGAAAATAGACAAGTATAAATAATAAAGGATAAAGAGTCATGTCAAAAGTTTGTCAAATTACAGGAAAAAAGGTCATGCACGGCAACAATGTTTCTCACTCCAACAAGAGAACGAAGAGAACGTTTGAACCGAATCTGAAAATCAAGAAGTTTTATGTTCCGGAATGGGACGAGTGGATTGTGCTGAAGGTTTCGGCTGCCGGCTTACGTACCATCAACAAGAAGGGCGTCTACCAAGCCATCATGGACGCTTCCCAGAAGGGTAACCTTGAGCGTTGGTAATCCCAATGTGAACGATATCGGAGCTGCTGCGCCTTGCGTGGCGGCTTTTTTTGTTTGAGGCTTGCCCCAAAACAATAATTGCCTACATTTTCAGTTATCCCTTCATGCGAACCAAGTTTCTCCTCATAGCATTGCTGTTTCTCGCTTTGGCAGCCCGTGCCCAGCATCTGCCCACGGCTTCGGTCTATGGCAAGGTGACCGACGAGAAAGGCCGTCCCATCGAGATGGCCAATGTGATTGCCGTCGACTTGTTGGTCGGGCAAACCACCAATTCGCGGGGCGCATACGAGCTTCCTGTGCTCTCGGACACTACCTTGACTATCAGTTTCTCGTATATCGGTTTCGACCAAAAGCAAGTCAAGGTGCGGCTCAAGGAAGGGGAGAAGCGGAAACTTGACGTCACGCTGCATTCCATCGCCACCGACTTGCCCGACGTGGTCATCAGCGATCGTGGTGCTGAGGCATCGAGTCTGACGCGCCTCAACCCCAAGCAGGCCACCTTGCTGCCCACCATGGGCGGAGGTGTCGAAACGCTCATCAAGACCTTGCCGGGCGTGGTGTCGAACAACGAGCTGAGTTCGCAATACCGCGTGCGTGGCGGCAACTTCGACGAGAACCTGATTTATGTCAACGGCATCGAAATCTATCGCCCGTTCCTCGTTGGATCGGGTCAGCAGGAAGGGTTGAGTTTCGTCAACTCGCAGTTGGTCAACAATATCGAGTTTTCGGCTGGCGGATTTGCGGCGGAATATGGCGACAAGATGTCGTCGGTGCTCGATGTGACCTACAAGACACCTCACGAATTTGCCGCTTCGCTCAGCCTGAGCCTTTTGGGCGCCGAAGCCCATGTGGAAGGCGCGACAGGAAACGACAAGTTCAGCTATTTGGTGGGAGCGCGATACAAAAACACGGCCTTGGCCTTGGGCATGATGGACACGAAGGGTGACTATCGGCCCAATTTCACCGACGGGCAGGCTTTGTTCAACTACAAGTTCAACGAGAAATGGGACCTGTCGTTTTTGGGCTACTATTCGAAGAACCGCTACATGCTTGTGCCGCAAAACGCCAAGATCAATACGGGTACCATCGACCTCCCTATCCAAATCAATGTGTATTTCGATGGACAGGAAATCGACGACTATACCACGGGCCTTGGTGCCATGACGCTTTCGTATAAGCCGACTAAGGACTTGAACCTGAAATGGATAGCATCGGCATATTCGGCCTACGAGACGGAGACCTACGATATTCAGGAACAGTATTTCTTCGGCATCCGCAACACCTCCATCGGATCGGAAGAGTTTGGCGAATTGATCGAGAACCATGAGGTGGGCACGCAGACCAAACATGCCCGCAATGGATTCTATGCCCAAGTCTATAACCTTGACCATAAAGGACTTTATGCCATTGACAACAAGTTGCTCAAGTGGGGCATCCGTTTCCAACACCAGGTCATCGACGACAAGGTTGACGAATGGCAGGCTTTCGACTCAGCGGGCTACATCCTTCCCCATGTCCCCGACGTGATTGGCAGCTATCCCGATGTGCTTCCCGAAATCGAGATGGATTTCAACCATAAGTCGTCCAATGTGCTTTCTGTCAATAATTTGGATGGCTTTGTGCAAAATTCGTGGACGATACCTTATGAAGACAAGGGCGAGTTTGTCGTCACTGGCGGTTTGAGGGCCAATTATTGGGGCTATAACAAAAAGGTGCATGTCAGTCCGAGGGCGGGCATTGCCTACAAGCCTAACGACGACAAGCGCGAAGTGGTGTATCGCCTTTCGGGTGGTGTCTACAACCAGACGCCGTTCTATCGCGAGATCCGCAACCGCGACGGCAGTCTCTTCAAGGATGCCAAAGCCCAGCAGTCGTATCAGATTGTGGCGGGCAACGACTTCAAGTTTCGTGCTTGGAACCGTCCTTTCATTCTGACTTCGGAGCTGTATTTCAAGTGGTTCACCCATGTCATCCCCTACGATGTCGACAATGTGCGCATCCGTTATTATGCCGACCAGTCGGCCAGGGCTTATACCACAGGCCTCGACTTCAAGTTGAACGGCGAGTTTGTGAAGGGCATCGATAGTTGGGCGAGCCTTTCGTTCATGCGGGCGCGTGAGGACATCCGTGGCGATTATTATTTGGTTGACGCAGAGGGCAATCGTTTGCCATTCTACAATCATACCGATGCCCAAGTGGCCGATACGGTTGCCTTGGGCTGGCATAGCCGTCCCTCTGACCAATTGGTCAATTTCTCGTTGTTTTTCCAGGATTACATTCCAGGGTTCCCCACATGGCGGGTCAACATGACGTTGTCCTTTGGCATGGGTTTGCCTGTGCCCGACAACAATTCCGACTTCTATTCCACCTCAAGCCGTTATGAGGCCTATCGTCGCGTCGACATCGGTTTCAGCAAGCAGCTTATCAGTGAGGCGAGCAGCTTCAGCAAAGGCAATCCGTTGCGTTACGTGCGCAATATGTTTGTGAGTGTCGATGTGTTCAACTTGCTCGACATCCCCAACGTGATTTCCTACACTTGGGTGAAGTACATCGACAACAGATATTACGGCGCGCCTAACTACCTGACGCCACGTTATGTGAACGTGAAACTCGTGATGGAGTTTTAAACAAAAAAAGAGAGGTTGCAGCCTCTCTTTTTTGTTCAAAATGTTATCTATCAATATAATCCCTCCATTTTAATCCACTCTCGGCCTTGGGCGCACATGTCCTCGACCTCGGCAACCGTCTTTGGAATCGGTCGGCCAAGGATGCGGCAGCCGTCGGCGGTGATGAGCAGGTCGTCCTCGATGCGGATGCCTCCGAAGTCCTTGTAGGTCTCCAATTTGTCGTAGCAGATGAAGTCCTTGAACTTGCCTTCAGCTTTCCACATGTCGATGAGCGTAGGGATGAAGTAGATGCCAGGCTCGTCAGTGACCACGAAACCGGGTTTCAAGGTCTTGCCGCAACGCAGGCCGCTGAAGCCTAATTTTGTGGAGCGTGGCGTTTGCTCGTCGTAGCCGACGTAGGTCTCGCCGAGTCCTTCCATGTCGTGCACGTCCATACCGAGCATGTGGCCGAGGCCGTGAGGCATGAAGAGCCAGTGGGCGCCGTTCATCAGGGCTTCCTCGGTGTCGCCTTTCATCAGACCGACGCCTTTCAAGCCTTCAATCAGCGTGCGGCACGCCAAGGTGTGCATCACCATGTAGGGCATGTAGGGGCGCGTTTGGGCAGCCACGGCTTGGTTGGCAGCCAACACGATTTCGTAGATCTCCTTTTGGCGTTGGTTGAACTTGCCACCCACGGGCGTGGTGCGGGTGAAGTCGGAGGCATAGTAGTTTTCCGTTTCGGCACCGGCGTCGCATACCATCATTCGGCCTTCCTTCAACACGTTGTGGTGACCGTGGTTGTGCAACGTTTGTCCGTCGACGCTGAGGATGACGGGGAACGACACGGGGCCGCCGCCCGACAACGAAAGGCCTTCCACCACGCCGGCGATTTCTTGTTCGATCATGCCGGGCTTACACATCTTCATGGCGGTGGTGTGCATGTAATAAGCGGTGTTGGCGGCACGTTCCATCTCGTTGATTTCAAGCTCGCTCTTGATTTCGCGCATCGAGATGACAGCCTTGATGAGTTCGAGGCTGACGTAATCGCTGACTTTGTTCACGTTGCAGTTCAACCAGTTGGCGCATTGGATCTGCGTGTCGCCACGATAGGTGGGCAGCATGTGGATTTGGCGGCCTTTGGCGATGGCTTGTTGCAGGTATTCGCCGAAGCGGTTGAAGTCGCGGCAGTCGGCGATGCCGATGCTGTCGCCTTGTTCCTTCAATGAAGGTAGGGGACCGCACCAAATCACGTCGTCGATGGTGACGTCGACACCGAAGAGGATTTCCTCGCCGCTTTCAAAGTCGATGACGCCGACCATGTCGGGGTGGTTGAGGCCGAAGAAATAGGAGAAGTTGCTGTCCTGACGGTAGATGTAGGTGTTGTCAGGATAGTTGAAGGGAGCCTCGTTGTTGGCCGGGAAGAAGGCGATGCCCTTCGTGATTTTGCTTTTCAATGTGGCGCGACGGCCACTGTAAACGTCTTTTGCGAACATATTTGGTTGTTTAATTGTTGATTAATTTCGTTGAAATGATAATCCGGCGTTAGCCAATCTTCGATTTGTTTAATTGTAGAATTTTTAAAACACTGCTGCACAAGCCTTTCTGATGTGGTCCAGGCGCGTCAGGAATGAGGTTTGGTTCATGGTTATGGCCATGTTGTAACGTGCTTGCATGTTGATTAGCAATTGCGGACTGACCCCTAAAGCCGCTTCCACGATAAGTGCGAAGTCGCTTGTGACAGGTCGCTTGCCATTCAATATCTCGTTGAGCATGGTGTAGGAAACACCAGTCAGTTCGGAGAACTTTTTCTGCGAGATGCCCCTGTATTCCAGTTCCTCTTTGATTACATCTCCTGGATGGGTTGGTATTCGATTGTTATTCATGTGGTTGCCTCCTAATCGTAATGTGCAAATATACGATTTTTTTCAATAATTCACTTATTTAGTGAATTTTTTTCAGCATTGCCGCCTCAATCTCTTCGATTTCCGTTGGCAGCCCCTCAAACAAATTGATGGGTTCGCCTTCGGTGATGAGAAGGTCGTTCTCGATGCGGATGCCGATGCCTTCTTCGCGGATGTATATGCCTGGCTCGCAGCTGAGTATCATCCCTGGTTCAAATGGCTTGAACTTGTCGATGCTGTCGTGAACGTCTAATCCGATGTGGTGCGCCATGCCGTGCATCAAGTATTTGCGTTCCAAAGGCTTTTCGGGGTCTTGCTTCTTCACGTCCTCGGCGGTGAAGAGGCCGAGCTTGATTATCTCCTGTTCCATCAATCGGTGCGTGGTCTCGTTGATTTCGTTGATGGTGCCGCCAGGGCGATAGAGCTTGGTGATTTCCTTCATCACGCGAAGCACTGCGTTGTAGCAGTCCTTTTGCCGTTCAGTGAATTTCCCATTGATGGGAATGGTCCGGCTGAGGTCGGAGGCGTAGTTCTTCAGCTCGCAGCCGAAGTCGAAGAGGAGCAGGTCGCCGTTGTTCAAGAGGCTTTGGTTCTTCGAGTAGTGCAGGCAGCAGCCGTTTTTGCCTCCCGCGATGATGGGGGCATAGGCATGGCCTGTGGCGTTGTTTTGCTTGAAGATGTACTCGATTTCTGCCTGCACCTCATACTCGTACATGCCAGGCCTGACGG
Source organism: uncultured Bacteroidales bacterium (assembly GCA_946410535.1). The sequence continues at coordinate 8,877 of CAMKAR010000011.1, read as the reverse complement.
TCGCCAAGCAACGACGGAAGGCCTTCGCGGTAATGTCGCAGGCTTGTTTCGTGACGGCGATTTCGTCTTCCGACTTCACCATGCGCAAGGCGTTGAGAATCGGGGCGGTGCGGCCATAATTGTGCATTGGGTAGCATTCCTTGACTTGTTTGACGAAGCGTTGTTGAATGGTCTCCACGGCACATTCATATTTCGGATATTCGTAACTGTGCAGATATATCGTTTCGCCATAGCCGGAGAAAACAAAGTCGTTCAAGGTCATCCAGAAGCTGTCGCTGCCTTTGACGGTCTTGATGCCCGACAGTTCGGTGGCTTTTGCATTGTCGAGCATCTCGCCTTGCCAGGTGGCTTTCACTTCGTCGTAAGGCTCGATGAAAAGCACTTCGCGCATCGTCTCGTCGGGATAGTCGGGCGCGATGATGAGGAAGGCGTTCTCCTCGTTGATGCCCGTAAGGTAAAAGAAGTCAGACTGTTGGCGGAAGGGATAAAACTCGTCGCCGTTGCGCGGCATTGGCTCGTTGGCGGTGAAGACGGCCACCGATTTGGGTGGTAGTTGTGCCGCAAAGTTGGCCCTGTTGCGGACGAAAAGTCGGTTGGGAATTGGGATGTTCATATGTCGATGGTGTTTTGCTTATTAAGTCTACAAAGGTAGGAATTTTGGCCGATTTAGCGAAACAATTCGAAAAAAGACTAATTTTGCAGCCTGATACTAATCTAAAATTACACAAAATGAAGAAAAACTTACTTTTCGCAGCCCTTTTGTTGGGCTTGTCGCTGGGTGTCTCAGCGCAATCAAAGGAGTACAAAGGCTTTGCCTTCGGTTTCAAGGTTGGCCCTAACCTTAACTGGATTGGCTCCAATGCCGAGGATGTCGCCAATCTCAAGGCTAAAGTGGGACTCAATTTCGGTTTCGACGCTGAGTTTTATTTTGCTGAAAACTACGCCATTGTCTCTGGCTTGAATGTCAACTTGATTAATGGCCGTTACAGTTTCGAGGACATGCGTCAACTTGATACCGTGGCGGGCTACACATTGGGTACAGTCGACAGGAACTTCAAGGCTACGGTTTTTGAAATCCCGCTGATGGTCAAGATGGTGACCGAGCAATTCGGTCCGCTTCGCTATTTCGCGCAAATTGGTGGCGCTTTTGGCTATACCTATAGGACAAAGATCAGCGACACTTTTGACGGGACTGCCATGCACGAGAAGTTCACGAGTTCCGACAAGGAATACAATCCTTTCCGCTTCTCGCTGAGGGCTGCCATCGGCACCCAGTACACCATCCAAGGCACTTCGCGCGTGTTCCTTGATGTGTATTACTCGCACGACATGATCAACAACATCAGCAGTGGTGGCGCGGGCTTGGTTTCGTCCAATTACAGGAAATACTACGCCGGAAACAAGGATTTGGGCGAGCGTACCAATCCGCTCCATGTTGTCCAGAACCAAGTCGGCATCGAAGTGGGCATCCTCTTCTAAGCTAAGGTTCCAACAAAAAACAATGAGAGCGACCTCGAAAGGGGTCGCTCTCTTTTTATGTCTATGAGTAAGTGATTATAAGAGCTTGAAGCCCACGGTCACCATGAACAGGTTTTGCTTGGTGCTGGCAGGGTCGGTGTTGCCAAAGTTGAAATAGTTACCTAACGTGGTGTCGTTCAACGTGTTGAAGACCTTGCTTAAACCGAAGTTGTAGTTGATGTCGAGCGTGAGTTTCCAAACGTCAACGCCAAGGCCGACTTGTGCACCCCAGGCAATCGACTTGGTGTCGAAATTCTGGTCGGTGGTGACATTTTGCTGCTCGGTGGTCATTGTTTGCGTCTCGCCGCCGATGGAGTAGGTCTGGTCAAACAAGGTTTGCGACTTCAGGATGAAATTGGCGGTCGGTCCCACATGGGCACGCAACTTAATCAGGTCGAGGTCGAGGATGGTGACACCAACCAAGATGGGCACCTGAAGGTTCATTTGGTTCAAGGTGAGGTTTACGTTGGCACCCGTAGGAAGGTTGAGCAGGTTCGTAGAGCCTTCGCCCGTCACACTGGCTTCAAAGATGTTGGAAGTCTTGAAATAAAGCACTTCGGGCTGCACGTAGAGGCGGCCAAAGGTGACGCGGCCAAAGATGCCGGCGGTGAAGTGGTTGGAAAAACCATCCTTGATGGCGGCTTTATCGTACGACAATTTGGCGGTTTGGAAACCGACTTTCGGGCCGATGGCGAGGTCGAAGCCGCCACCTGCGAATGCTGCACTACCCATCATCAAGAGGGCTGCAATCAGTAAAAACGTCTTTTTCATTTTTGATGTGTTTTAGTGAATGTTTGGATTTATTTGGTGCAAAAGTAAGAATGATTTTCCGATTTTTGGGACTTTGTCGGAAAAATAAATTACCTTTGTAGGTCTAAATATTGTTATTATGAGAAAAAGATTGTTGATTATCAGTTTTGTAGCCTTGTTTTCCGTTGGAGGCATGGCACAGAGCAAAGAGGTGAGGTATGGCCTCAAATTGGGGCCTACTTTCGATTGGGCAAGCCCTGGGTCAACTGCTGCGAGCAACAATGGCATGAGGATGGGCTTCAATGTGGGCTTGGTGGCCGACTTCAAGCTGTCGGAGCATTTGGCCCTCTCGTCGGGCGTCAGTGTCGATTTGCTCCGATTCAAGTACACTTTCACCGACAGCCGCTATGTCGATGATTTCTTGGAGAAGACTGACATTCCGGTTTCGCGCCGCGTGAAGGCGACCAACATCGAAGTGCCGCTCATGGCCAAGGTGAGTTTCGACGTTTTCGATTCGTTCAAGGCTTATGTGATGGCCGGCGGTGGACTGAGCTTCAACTTGAAGGACTTGTGCAAGGATGAGTTTGCGTTTTATTGGGTGTCCTATACGGGCCAGTCATACGAGGATTATACGCATCAATACCGTTTGCTCCAGGCCTCGATGATTTTCGGATTGGGCGCCGAATACGAGATCAACAGGAAGTTCAGCGTTTTCGCCCAACTGACGTTCGACCATTCGTTTTCCAATGCTTTTGTCAGCTCGTTGGAGAAGCAGACGAAAAGCGTCATCAACAGCAACTTCGTCGGCATTGAGGTGGGCATCATGCGCTAAGTTCCTCAATGCTTTTGGACAATAAAAAAGCCTGGCGGGAAATCCGTCAGGCTTTTTGTTGTTATAAAGGTCTGCCTCAATTATTGTTGGGCTTCCTTCACCAGTTGAATCAACACGCGGCGGTCGTATTCCGTCGGGTCGAGAATCTTCACGCCACCGATGGGTTCGATGATGATTTGGTCCTCGGGAACACCCAGTTCGAGGAGCTCGATCTTGATCTTGTTGCAGCGGTTCTCCGAAAGGGTCTGGTTGTAGGCCGGCGTGGCGGTGGCGCTGTCGCACGAACCCGTCAGGCGGAGCTTGTAACCGTTTTCCTTGGCCACGTTGGCAATCTCACGCAGGTTGATGATGTCTCTTCTCGACATCAGCTGGTAAGAGTCGCGGTTGAAGAAGATGGAGAAAGGATAGCTGAGGATGTCTTCAGTCTGCACGTTGACGAACTTCACGATGGTGTCGCAAGGCTGCTGGGGTTCGACTGGTATGTTGACGAACTCGTCAAGTTTCTTTCTGAGGGAATCCATTTCTTCGCAGCAGTTGGCGGGCAGGTCGTACTCTCTGCTGAAGTAGTAGATGAGGCCGAGAGAAGCGGTGTACATGTTGTCGAATCTCTTCGGGCGGATGCCTTTGCCGTCGAATTGGCCTTCAAATTCGTAGGTCCATGAGTCGATGGTCCATCTTTGGAACGTCCAGTTGAGGTCGAGGTTGAGGTCGAGGTGGTTACCAAGACGGAAGTTGTTGCTCAAGCCGGCGCCGAGAGCCAATTCAAAGTTGTTGCCCGAGTATTCAGGATTGTCGGGGTTCTCTTTCTTGGCCTTTCCATTGTCGATGAGGGTCTTGATGGCGAAAAAGTCCTTCGAGGTATAGGCGCCGCCCATGCTCACATAGAGGACAGGCGTCCAAATCCTTTGAGGATTGTAATAGCCTTGGAAGAAATCGATGGGGCTGAACATGAAATCGCCTTGCAGTCTGTGATAGCGCATCGAGGTTTTGTAAATCTCGTAGTTGCCCACGGTTTCGACGGGTTGCGGGTCGTCGCCATAGAGGAATTGGATGCTGTTCAGGCCGATGTGTCTGCCGTTGATGTAGCTGTTGATTCTGGTGTTGCTGTAACCCAATCTGACAGCGACTTTGTGGTTGATCCACTTGCCGACAAAGGCATTGAAGCCAAAGGTGGGTTGACCCCATTCGACAGCCGTGTAGCTCTTCGTGAACGCTTCGGGGGTTCTCATACTGCCTTGCCACCAGTTGCCAGTGGCGCTGGCGGAAATGTACCAGTTTTTCCAGGCCTTGGTCGTCAGGTAACGAACCGAGTCCACATGTCCCGCTGCCATCACTGACGATGACATGGCGAGGACCGCGATAATCGTAATAAATACTCTCTTCATTGTTGTTATTGTACTATTTGTTAATATTCATTGGTTGACATTCTATACCAAACGAGCGGCAAAAATAGGCATTTTTTTGATACCAATCACCTTTTTTGAAAAAAAGTCTCTTTTTGTTGATATAGAACTGGTTATTTTTCGTCTGACAGCCTTTCCAAAGTGCTTTCGATGAGTTTTTGCATGTGTGGATGGTAGTCGGTGAGGAACTTTTCGGTCACACGGTTGGCGATGGCGACGCAAACGGTGAGGCAGTTGTGGCCCATCATCTTGCCGAGGCCATAGAGCGCCGACGACTCCATCTCGAAGTTGCACACGCGCCAGCCTTGGTAGTCGAAGGCTTCGATCTTGTGGTTGAGTTCGGGGTAGGCGAGGTGCATCCTGAGCGTGCGGCCTTGTGGTCCGTAAAATCCTGGAGCCGTAGCCGTTACGCCTTCATAATAGCCTTGCGCCAAACGGTTGAAGAGTTCCACTGAGCCTTCCACGGCATACGGTTTGGGCAAATCGGTGGGGTAGTCCATCTGCTTGATGAAGGCGTCGCGCATGGCGGTTTCGTTGACTTCTCTGTTTTTTTCGTAAAAGTAAATCAAGCCGTCCAAGCCGATGGCATAGCGGGTGGCCACGTTTTGCCCCACTTCGATGTCGGGCTGCAACGCGCCGCAAGTGCCGATGCGGATGAGGTTGAGCGAATGGTGCTCCTCCTTTGGCATACGGGTTTTCAGGTCGATGTTGGCCAAGGTGTCGAGTTCGTTCATCACGATGTCGATGTTGTCGGTGCCCATGCCCGTCGAGATGGCGGTGATGCGCTTGCCGTTGAAGTAGCCGGTGCGGCTGACGAGTTCGCGGTTTTGGCGTTTCACCTCAATCTTGTCGAAGAAAGAGGCAATCGTGTCGACACGGCCTGGGTCGCCCACCATGATGACGGTGTCGGCCAGTTGGTCGGGATGGAGGTTCAGGTGATATACTGCGCCCTCGGCGTTGAGGACGAGTTGCGATGCGGGAATAGGTTGACTCATATTAAATAAGGTGTTTGAATGGGCAAAAGTACGAAGAAAAGTTGGATTTAAAATTGACTACGTCGAATGTTTTACATTTCAAAGACTCAAAATTCGGGATTCAAAGATTATTTCCTAATTTTGCGGAAAATCTGAGATATGCGTCAAATCATTGTAAAAAATATCTCCATCGGCGATGAACTGCTTATCGGCCAGGTGATTAACACTAATGCAGCTTGGCTCGGCGAACAACTTGCCGCACATGGTTTCCAATTGGATTCCGCCTTGACCATCGGCGATTCCGAAAAGGCCATCCTTGATGCGTTCAACGCCTGCATGGATGCCGACCTGGTTTTGGTGACGGGCGGCCTCGGCACTACTGCCGATGACATCACGAAACCTACCGTTTGCAAGTTTTTCGGAACCGAATTGGAGTTTTGCCAAACGGCTTATGATAATATTGTTTCGTTATTCAACCGTCGCGGCTTCCAGATGAGCGAGCGGAATAGGGGACAAGCCATGCTTCCCAAGGCCGGCCAATATATTCCGAACAGCTATGGAACAGCACCTTGCATGTGGTTGGAGAAAGACGGGACGGTTTTCGTTTTCATGCCTGGCGTGCCGTTTGAGATGAAGGGGATTTTCAACGATGAGTTGTTGCCCCGTTTCAAGAAAAGGTTCCATGCGGTGCCTTACGAAAAGCGCGTGGTGATGACTACTGGCATCGGCGAGTCGTTTTTGGCCGACAAGATCAAGGACTGGGAGGAAAACCTGCCCGATTTCCTTTCGTTGGCCTACTTGCCCCAATATGGCATGGTTCGCCTGCGCCTCAGTGGTAGACACGAAAATGCCGAATTGCTCCACGCGACTTTGGACAAAGAAACCGAAAAGCTGACCGCCTTGATTTCGGACTACATTTTCTCGATGGAAGACAAACCCATCGAGCGCGTCGTTTTCGACCTATTAATTAATAAAGGTATGACGTTCGCCTCGGCGGAGAGCTGCACGGGAGGCAATATCGCCCACGTTATCACGTTGATACCTGGAAGCTCCGAGATTTTCAATGGAACAGCCGTCACCTACGCCACTCCGATGAAAACCAAGGTGCTTGGCGTGCCTGCCCAAACCATAGAACAATACGGTGTTGTCAGCCAGCCAGTCGTTGAGGGCATGGCCAAAGGTGTTCGCGACTTGATGGAAGCTGACTTTGGCGTGGCAACCACTGGTGTTGCCGGTCCTGCTGGCGGTACTGAAGAAAACCCGGTCGGAACGGTGTGGATTGGCGTGGCTTCGGCCTATGGCGTCGTTTCCAAACGGTTCAATTTCGGTAAAGACCGCGAGAACGTCATCAATCGCGCCACCATTGCGGCATACGAAATGTTGAGACAACAGATAATAGTCCCGTAGGGACGACATACCAATAAGCAGGCGACGTGAGTCCCTGCCCTTAAACACAAAGTACAACATGAAAAGAATAGCCATCATCATCCTCGCTCTCATGGCGGTATCGTGCCAAGAAAAGGCACCGGCCTACAAAGATAAACTCAACGTCAAAACCGAGCCTTACGACCTCCAGTTCGATCGTTACGAAGACATGCTCTTCAACCTCGATACGACCGATTTCCAACAGGAACTGATGAAAATACAAGACCGTTATCGCGTGTTCCTCAGCGGCGACTTGAACAATAGCGATGCGGTGCAATATCTGAAAGACTTCGCCACCGACCCGTTCAGCGTGTCATTATATAATAAGGTGAAGGCCGCTTTCCCCAACTTGAAAAAGGTGGAGCCGATGGTGGAGGACGTGATGGCGCATTTCCACCATTACTATCCCGACATCGAGTTGCCCAAGAAAGCCTTCACTTGCATCACCGGCATCCATCCCGACGAGCCGCCCGTGCAAATCATCGACGGCCAGTTGGTGATCTCCCTGGATTGGTATCTCAATGACAGCACTGTGTACGACCAAATCGGGATGCCGAGATACATGTCGTTGCGCAGGAACCTGTCGACCTTGCCGAAAGACGTGGCCGAGCAACTCTACATGTATTATCTCTACGAATGGCGCAAGCAGGGCCAAATCATCGGCGAGATGGTTTTCTATGGTCGGCGCAACTTCTTTGTGGAAGCCATGTGTCCCGAAATCGCCGACAGCGTTTTGCTCGGCTATTCCACGCACCAATGGCAGTGGGCGGTTGAGAACGAAGGCGCGGTCTGGGCCGACATCGTGGGCAACCGTCGTCTCTATGATGCCGGCTTGGACAGTTACATGATGTATTTTGGCGACGGCCCGTTCACTCAAGCCTACAGCAACGATGCCCCATCGCGCCTCGGCGAGTTCTTTGGCTTGAACATCATCCGCGCATACGCATCCTCTCACGACGACTTCGATCTCAAGCAGTTCATGCAGCGGAAGGATTTGCAGAACATCTTCCAGGATTCGGGATATAAACCGAGGAAATAGTTTGGAGTTGATAGTTTAGGGTTTATGATTGTAGGGCTGTCACATCGTGGCAGCCTTTTTTTTTTTTGTGTTTTTATTATAGTACTGATTATCAATAATATATCCGACAGCAAACGACAGCAAACGACTACTGTCGACAACAAACGTTTAATCAACGGCTTTTTCTTGACAAGGTTTGTTATTTTGCAGCCAGAAACACTATCAGCCATGAACAAAAGAACGCCATTTGACAAAGAAAAGACCACGAAAATCCCATTCTCCGAATTGGTGGAGTTAATTGGGACCAGTTGTGACTACAAGTTTTGTATCATTGACCAACACATTGACGATGAGCTTATTGAAGTTGCAGCGAGGCACGGCATAGACCTGAAAGGATATAAGCATGTTATAGAAACGACGGGGATACAACATTCTGTCAATCGGCATGGAGAACAAAGCGATGACAGAGATCCTTTGGCGATAGAGGACTTCCTGCTTATTCCTTTCATAATCAGGAATCGGGACAAAGTGAGTGTTTCGACGACGACAACCAAAAGACACAAAGCAAGCGTCTTGGTGTATGAAAAACAAATTGGGAAGGAATACTATTATGTGGAGGAAATTAGGACTGGAAAGAAAAGCCTTGCTTTCCACACATTGTACAAAAGGGAAAAAAGAAACCCACACCTGAAAGGAGCAAAGCTTAACCTTATCCGTAGCGTGGGTTAATTTGTTATCGCGGGGGGTACATCCTTTCGGCCGTCCCTTTACGTCTTGATAGTCAATTCATTTTTCATTCCGTTTCCGCGACCAACTGCCTGCAAAATTACAACAAATTTCATATACGAAACAACAAACCCGAAAAAATAACCCATAAAACCCCAAAAATCATGTTAGTAAAGACATTCGGATGCGCCCTTTTCGGCATCGACGCCATCACGGTCACCATCGAGGTGA
>CAMKAR010000010.1 GCA_946410535.1 uncultured Bacteroidales bacterium | reverse complement strand
ACTACAAAACCTGGATACAAATTTAATCCCCATGAGCTTCATCAGCACGCCTATCGACTATCTCAAGACCGACCCTGAAGCCGTCATCAAGCACGAGCCTGACAACGGCTCGGCCATGATTGACAATCTGCTTGAACTGATCGTATTCACCCCCCGAGGAAGTTTCATTGCCGACCCCGAGTTTGGCTTTGAGTACTGGAACCACGAATACACCAACATCCAATATCGCTCGTTCAATAGTGGACAGGGGGGCTTGGTAGGCAAGGCGGCCTCAATAGTCACGAAAGCCGAATGTCAAGCCAGCATCCGCCAGAGTTTACTCATGTATGCACCACAGCTGACTGATGTAGACGTGACCGTTGAGCTCAATCCAGCCGCCGACAAGGACCGGCAACGCAAAAAGAAAGTTCAATCCAAGCACTTGGTCAGCGTCCATGTCGAAGGCAATCTTGGAGACGGGATAGGCATCCGGCATTACACAAAAGACATCGTTTTCCTGATGGAACCCACCGCCAAACGACACATGCAGTACTAATCGTTTTCTAAAGACAAGCAAATGGACATACAACTGCAACACAAGCTTAAGGAGACCATCGAACAGCTGAAAGCCCTTTCCATTGACGACATCGACCTCAACCAAATGGATCCCGTTGTCAAGATGATGCTGGTCGCCTTGCTTAACGAGACCCAAAAAATAAACGACCATATCGACAACCTCGACCAACGCATCGTTGAACGTTATTGCACCGACTTCATCCCACGCCAGGAAGTGGAGGCCATGCCCGCCTTGACACTCATTCACCCGAGATGCAAGCCCAACAAAGACTGCGATTTCATTCCCATTGGATCAGGCCACACCTTCACCTACAAAGTGGAAGGCCGGAAGCAAGCGCTGAACTATATCCCATTGTTCAACACAATGATGCTTCCGTATGCCGACACGCTCGTCTTGAAGCAAGACAACGAATACTGCAAAAGTGTAAATATGTTCCGGCCCAACCGACTTTGGGTAGGCATCAGGACGCATGTGGAGATAGAGTCCCTCTACGGTCTTTCCTTGCTCATCAAGGGAAATCGCGGAATGGTGCCCGAACGCATTTACATCGGCGACGAATCGTACAGAATTGATTTCGTGACCGCCAAGGATATGGAGCAGGTGGAAATGGCAAGTCCTTTCGATGCCCAGCAGGCCTCAGGGCAATTTTTCTCATTCCTGGGCACATGGAAAGAATGCCTGCTCAACATGAAGGACGCCACGTTGCTGTTCCTGACCGACAAAACCGTCAACCGCGACCTCTTCAAACCTCGTCCCTTTCCTGACAGTTTTAGGAAATGGCTCGAAGACAGCACTTTGGAAAGTTTCAAAGAGAATCCACCGCTATGGTTGTGCCTTGAATTTCCAGAAGGCTATGACGTGCCCGATGAATGTGAGGTGCTATTCAATGTCATACCTGTTGTCAATGTCGATGTGTGTTCACTCACACTCACCCAAGCCTCCCCTATCGCCAAGCTGCAAAAACAGGACGACTCTTTCTTCCTTCGCATTTTGGAAACAAGCACCGCCAACCACAAACAAGGCTTCGACATGACAAGCGACGAAATCATCGTCAGAGACTTCGACGCTTCGTGTTACAACGATGGCGACCTCTATCGTGACGTGCACAATCTTTACAACCGTTTTGTCGATGACTATTATGCCTTCATCGAATACAACGACATCAAAGACGGCGAAACCTTGAGACAATTGCGCGAAACCATCAACACCATTGGCAACAACGCCAGCATCAAGGAACCCAACAAGAAATTCAAGTTCGACAGCGGAGTTTATGTCATGAAAAACATGAGGCAGAAGAACCCCAGCCTATCGACAAAGGTCAGCTTCCTCACCACACAAGGCTGGATTGGCAACGCGCCCAAACAAGGGGAGACAATGGAAAACAAGAAACTGCCTGCCGTTGAACAAAAAGTGGCTATCGTTGCGGCTGCGACGGGCGGAGCCGACAAGGCTTCGGCTGACGAGCGCTACGAATTGCTCCGCTATTACTCGCTAACAAACGACCGCCTCTACACCAGGATGGACATTGACGCTTTCCTTCGCAAGGAAATCATGGCCGAATTCGGCAAGGAAGAGTTTGGACGCATCTTCACCAAAATCACCGTCGAGGGAGCCGAAGGCACATCAAGGCTAAGAAGAGGGCTTTACATCAGCATCTCTTTCAAGGACAAGAAAAACTACGAGAAAGCGACCAGGCTTTCCTTCGACAAGCTCATGCAACAACGGATCGGGAACAAGTCGTGCATCACCATGCCAATCATCGTGAATCTAATAAACCTAGAGGAATAATCCATGGCTATCGTCAAAATACCCGCCATTGATTTGTCGGAAATAGTTGTCATCCTGAAAACGGAAGGCGGTGCCGAAGTATACACGGCTGCGCGAGGGCTGTTCAAAGACACGAAGGTCTTCAACAGCTGGGATAGGATCATGCGCATCCTCGAGTTCAACATCATTCCGGTGTTGGCCAAAGGAGACGACATTTCCTGCATCAGGCCTTATGTACGATTGTTGGTCAGCGAAGGCAAAGTGATAGCCGAAGCGTTCACTGCAGTCGGGAGTTTCATACCAGGCCCTGTTGGCATAGTTTGTTCATTGATTCGCGCCATCGTATGCTTCTATGGAGGCAACATACCCATGGGACTTTTGGAATTGTTGGGCTGTATACCTGGAGCCAAAGTCGGAATCAAAGGAGGCTCGAAAGTACTCGAAAAAGTGGGGGCCAGGATGATGATAGCCCTAAAGAAAAACAAGGACATCGAAAAATATTGCGCCCAAATACAGTCATTGGCAAGAAAAGCCAGCGAGTTCCATTCTTCCTTTGTCCTCGCCAAATTGGATGAAATCACGAAACTCGCAAACCAAACCATGCAAACGCCCATGCCTAAGCTACTTGAGCTAACAAAAAGAGGCATCTCACCTAGACAAGTAACGGATTTTGGACATCTATTGATCAAATACAAGTGATGAAAGCCAAAAAAAGCATTATCGCAATTTTTCTCCTTTCAGCCATAGGCGCCTCATCACAGTCGCCCTCCGACATTCGCGCCTACATTGACAAATACAAGGATCTGGCCATCATGCAGGAAGACCTGTACGGCATCCCCGCACCCATCACCATGGCACAAGGCATCCTTGAATCGGGGGCAGGCACAAGCCTTCTGGCCACACAAGCCAACAACCATTTCGGCATCAAGGCCTTAGGTGGATGGGGCGGAGGAGTGTACCTAGCCTGGGACGATGAAAACACAAAAAGCCGATTTCGTGTATACACCTCCGCCGAAGCCTCCTACGAAGATCATTCCAAGCTCATCAAAAATAGCACCCGATACCAGTCGTTATTCAACATCAGCAAATACGACTACCGAGGCTGGGCTGCAGGTCTGCAACGGACGGGCTACGCCACAGCCAAAAACTATGCTTCAGCCCTTATCGGCTACATTGATGCCTATCAGCTCTACACCATCAACGGCGGAGTGAAACTCAAGCCTGGCAAGAAATCCATCATCGAAAAAAGCACCAAAATCGAGGATCTTGCCAAAGCTAAAGACTTTGTCATCGCTGACTCTGAGGCCACGGAAGAAGAAAAGGAAGTTGTCCAAATCGTGCAAAAGTTTGTGGTCGAAATCAACGGGGTGCTCTGCACTCAGCTCTATCCTGGCGAAACCCTCTCTTCCATCTCCATGAAACATGACATCCCAAAGCAAAAGCTATTGGAATATAACGAAACGACCAACGAAGGTGCCATTAACGAAGGCGACATCGTGTTCCTCCAAAAGAAGAAAAGAAAATTCAACGGAATACAAGAATTCTATCGCGTTAAAGGCGGCGATTCTCTCCACAGCATAGCACAGCAATTTGGCATCAAAATGGAGAGCCTGGCCAAAATGAACAAAAAAGGTATCATGTCGCAATTGGAAGAAGGAGAAAAGCTGAGATTAAAATAGGCATTTTTTACTCTAATTGACAACTCGAGACGGATGTACCAGATCTAAAACGCTGGTTTTGAACTGATAAAACAAATGATGATTTGAATAATAGTCATGGAATGTCCCATTAATCCTAGTGGCGATTCTTTTACAGCCAATTCACTGTTTGACGGCCATTACAAACTGTTGCGGCCTCTGAACACCGACAATGGTTCACCTGAAACCTGGCTTGCCATCGACATTGACACCATCGACAAGAATGCGGCCGCAGCCGACGAATCGTCAGGTAAACTGGTGTCAATCAAGGTGTGTTTCCATAGCTCGACATTAGATATCGACGAGGAGCAGCGGTTGCAAGACGAATTCGACACTGCCCACCAATGCCGACACCCCAACCTGTTGCCGCCTGAGGATTATCGTGTTTTCGGGGACACCTATTACCTCGTCTTCGACCATACGGAGAGGCCTTCGTTACTGCGTTTCATGGGTGAAAGCATACCTGACAGAGTAACCCGGAAACTCATCTCCGACCTGGCATCGGGACTTGACGAACTCCACACCCACAACCCCCAAATCATCCATAACGACATCAAGCCCTCCAACATCATTGCACTCGACGAGGAGACCTTTGCACTCACCAATTATGGCATCCATCTTGAACCTTCCAACAACGAAATCGCCGAGGAACCAATAGCAAGCAGGGCTTACATGGCCCCCGAAAGATTTGAGGTGGGCACATCGCCAACTCCCGAAAGCGACATTTGGGCTTTGGGAGCCTCTCTTTTCGAAGTCATGACCGGAAACAAGCCTTTTGGTGACAACGGCGGCAAAAACCAACAAGCCAGCACCCCCATACCTCCTATACCCGACCAGGCTGACGATATCAAGGAACTGGTTTATGCCTGCCTTAATGCCGACCCGAAAATGAGGCCAACCGCCAAGCAAATCAAAGAGGCCATCAAGCAAAAAAAATCCTCTCCAAAAGAAAAAAACAAGAACCCGGAGAAACAAGAGGCCAAACCAAAAGCCGAAGGGAAACCCATCAAAAAGCTTCCCTTTGCAATCGTAGGTGGTGTGCTTCTGGTCATCGCTGTCATAGTGCTTGTATTGACGGCTACCCGCCACGATGATAGTCCACCCATTATCCAGACTGAAGAAATTGCCACAGTCAATGATTACGACAACGCTGTAAGTCTCCTTTTGGACAAAAACACTGCCGACAGGGGATTCATGCTTCTCGACTCGCTGGTCGCCTCAAACGATTGGCGCGCCACATACCTTAAGAGCCGTCTATATTTCGACACCCGCGAATCCGACACCATATTTTATGACACGGTATGGAAAACGATGCAAAACAATTGCGGCATTGTACCCAACAACGAAGCAGCGCACCGTTATCTGTTTGATGCTTTCGAACTGAAAGAAAACGACTTCATGATACTTTACCAACTTGGATGCGACTTCAAGGCAGGAACCATGCGAGGCTGCAAGCGGAAACTCGAATATGCCCTTTGGTGCTTCAACCATGCTGACTCAGTCATGGCCCATGCCAACATAAGCAACAACAGATACAAGCAAGAATTGGACAATGGCCGTGACCGCATATCGACAATTGACTATTCACCCGTCAAACCGAAACGGTAATTTCCAGAAAAAAACAAATCTACTATGGTTAGAAAAACATCATTTCTTTTGCTCGTCATGGGCATGGCCTTGACCCTGTCAGTCTCAGCACAAACAGTGCAATGGCTGGTAAAGCCAAATTACGACGCCATTAGCCATCTCAACAATTCGATCTACAAATGCAAGATAAATGGAAAGACACAGCTGGTCGACACAAAAGGCAAGGAGCTTTTGGATTCACCTACCGACTCGGTAACCGACTTCAGCGATGGCTTTGCCTTCGTCTTAGCGAAAACAAGCGAGAGATTCAGGATTCATGGGATCATCGATGAGACAGGCACGTTCAAGCAAGTACACGGAGATTATTACGCCAACCAATACTCTCATTTTTCGGAACAGCTGGCCAGCGTGAGCAATCCGCTGGGCAAGTCGGGATATATTGACACCGACGGAAAGCTGGCCATCCCATGCCAATACAAGGTGGCACGGCCTTTCGTTTGCGGCTGGGCTTCCGTTGAGCCCTCCAAAAAGAAACAACAGACCCGCTATATCAACCATCATCAAAAGATCTTGAAAGTTCATGATTTCCATGGTGGAAAGGTCATCATGGGCTCAAGTTTCAATGAAAGAGGCAGGGCCCTGGTTGCCTACTACGGCAATGACAACGCCATCATCGACACGACGGGAAAAGTGGTAGAAGAATATAAAAAACAAGAAGGCATTATCCCAATTAGGGACTACGACTTCGCCTTTGACGAAGCTGCACAAAACAACGAGCCACCAACAAAACAAACAATCACTTTCGACCCCAACATTATGCCTTACACCAAAGTTGACTTGGTTGGTTTCCAAAATGGCAGCCATGTCATAGCGCCGCCACAATTCACTTGGGCCGAAAGATTTGCCAACGAATGCGCCATTGTCCAAAAAGAGGGGAAATATGGCATTGTGAAGCTCATCGAAGGTTCTTTTGGAGGCACATTCGAGGGCGACGACCTGATTGTAGCCTCAGGGAAGAGCTTACCGAACTATACCTATACGCTTGCAATCCCACAAAGCCTCGCCCCTGCCTCTTTGCAAACCATGTTCGACATAGGCGACGGCAACATGCAACGAGTCGAAATGCAGGGAAACACCTACTTGTTTACCCCATTCGTTGATGCCGATGCAGACGTTTGCATGATGAAGATGCAAGTGTATTCTGAAGGGCTTTTGCTTTGGGAAGACTCGTTGGAAAGAAGTGTCGTTAGCGTCAGCCTTGACATCAGTTCTCCTATGGCACTCTCTGAAAGAGCCGACGACCAAGACAATTTCCGAATCCAATCGGTTATAACCAACAACTCAGATTCTCCTGTCAACGTTACGGGAGCTTTTTCCATTTCACTTGCTAAAGGGTCGAAAAACAAAGTCGGACAAAAGAGAAGCTTTTGGGGCAAGATTGCGCCAAAGGGGAAAATGGAAGTCTTTGTCGACCTGAACGTAATCGAGGAAGAGACGGCCAAAGTGACAGTTTCGGTCAAAGTGAACAAAAAACCCATTGGCGCCAAGTCGGTGAATATCCCTCTCAAACCATTCTATTAATATTACTCCCATCATGAACATGAACAAGAAATTGGCATTAACAATATTGGCATTGCTGTTTTCCGGCATCGCCATTGCCCAAGCACAGGAAGACCGTTGGGTATGGCCTGACGATCACATCAAGGACGCTTTGTATTTTCACCTCGGCATCGGACCCAAAATAGGCGCTGGACTATCCATGGCCTCCAACCCCTCGTTTTTCGATTTCGAAGTCAAGAGCGGCTTTTCCTATCAATTTGGAGCTGCGCTTAGTTTCCACGTTGGGCATCATCCTTCGCTACCCATGAGTGGCATAGGACGCTGGGCACTTGAAATTGAGGCGCTTTACGAGGCCCGGAATTTCAGCACCAGCATCGCCACTCTGAGGATGAACTGTTTGGAAATACCGATTCTCATGCAATTCCACCTAACCTCCAGCTTCTTGTTGGAGGCCGGGTTCACCCCCGTCAGGATGTTGAATGTCGAGCCCGAATACTTGCAAGACGGCCAAGTTGTAGCTCACACTGGAGAAATCAAAGGGAACGATGTGATGATTTCGGCAGGTGCTGCTTACGAGACCGCCTTCGGCCTGTCAGTTGGCCTGCGTTACAACTATGGTATGAGCGAATGGGCCGATAACTTCCACAGCAAAACCAGCACCATGATACTTTCCGTCCGCTATCTGTTTTCTCTAACCAAGTAATCTCAAAATCAAAAGGAAATGAAAAACAAGGCTTATATTCTTCTTTTTTCCTTATCGTTTCTTGCCTTTTTCTCGAAATGCAAGAACCCCGGAATTGATTACGACACATTCGCCTTCACCGAAGAAAACATCAAGCCCGAAATCCGAAATGTTACTGCATCGGGTGCCTACGACTTTCTCGGGGAGGTGGTTGGTATCAAGTTCAACATCGGCCTTGACAATCAACTGACCGATGCCGAAAGCCATCCCATGGATGTTGAAAACCATAATTTCTCGGCCACGGTCGAAGGCCTTGACCCAGGCACGCTTTACCATTATTGCTTTGAGGTTGATTTTGGAGGCAACAAAAAAAAACTGACAGACATAAAGAGCTTCAGCACCTTGTCTGACAAGCCCAAAGTAAGGACTCTTGAAATGACCAAAACCGACGACAACGCCCTACGTGTAAAATGTATCGTGGACGACAATGGTGGCAGCCGTATCACCGAAAGAGGCATTTGCTGGAACCACACGGGCAATCCGAACATCAACAACAACCATGTAATCCACGGGGAAAATGGTTTGGGCGAATATTATTGCCAAATCCCTGGGATTGAACAGGGCACCACCTATTTCGTCCGTGCCTACGCGACAAACGCAAACGGCATCTCCTATGCCGATGAGGTATTGCATTTCGACACGGAATCCGAAGAAAAACCTACAGTCGTAACAATACCGATGGACGCCAATGGCTTTACGCAGACATCGGCATATTGCTGGGGAAGAATAACAAACGAAGGATCGGGGACCGTCACCGAACGAGGCATTTGCTGTGGCACCACTCCAACCCCTGACATCAACGGAGAACGGTATCCAAGCAACTCAAGCGAAAACGATTTTTCCGTGAGCCTAACCAACCTTTCACCAAATACAACTTACTATTTCTGTGCTTATGCGACCAACCATGTAGGGACAAGCTATGGGAGCATATTGGATTTCACCACCCTAAGCATAAACAAATTCCACATTGGGACAGAAGCCCTTCCTAACGATGGCGGCCAAACCGAGGGGGCGGGAGATTACGAAGAAGGCGAAGAATGCACAGTGAAAGCCTTGCCAAATGCGAACTTCGACTTCGTGAATTGGACAGAGAACAGTGTACCGGTATCGCATTCTGCCGAATATTCTTTCACTGTGGAACGAAACCGGACCTTGACCGCCAACTTCGAACTCAAGTCCTACACCATTGTTGCGACAGCGTCTCCAAATGAAGGAGGCTATATCAACGGCGAGGGAACCTATCAACATGGTTCACAATGTACACTGTCCGCTCATGCAAATGAAGGTTACGAATTTGAAAATTGGACCGAAAGCAACGGCACCGTGATTTCAAGCGATGCCAGCATTTCATTTGTCGTCACTAACGACCGGACATTAGTTGCCCATTTCAAGCAATTGCCACAAGTCCCCCAAGGAGGCATCAACGGACTGTTCGCAGTGACCCCTTATAAGAAAGTGTATTTTTCGCAAGGCAATCTCCAATACCGTCCCCAAACCGGCACCTGGCAGTTTGCCCCAAGCCAATGGCAACACATCGGAGAAGGAAACGCCAACATTTCGCCAACCTATAGCGGTTGGATTGACCTTTTCGGATGGGGGACAGGAGACAATCCAACCAACACCTCAACCTCGACCAGTGATTATGGCAACTTCCACGATTGGGGCGACAACATCATCAGCAATGCTTCCGGATCATGGCGCACACTGAATAGGGACGAGTGGAAATATGTTTTTGATACCCGCCCATCCTCGACAATCAACGGAATCCGGAACGCACGATATGCCATGGCGACTGTATGTGGGGTTTTTGGCGTCATCCTATTCCCCGACGAATACACTCATCCAGCCAGCGTCACACTCCCAAACAGCATCAATATTGCCAATGCAGGCTTCAATTCCAACACCTATTCATCGAGCCAGTGGCTGCAGATGCAAGCCAACGGATGTGTTTTCCTACCGACAACAGGATACCGGCAAGGAACCGTGTTCAGGGAGCCTAATATGGGCTACTACTGGTCTTCAACAGCCATCGCCTATAGCGTATTGCGGTTTGGCTCTGACACGTCAGGAGCCATGCAGTCACTGAATCCACAATTCGGCTACTCGGTAATCAGAGGCGTGGGAGTGCGCCTCGTTCAAGACTCCCAACAATGAGACACGTGTTGGATCTATTTGGGGAAAACCTATCCAAGGAACAAACAACAATTAAACCAACAATTAGAAAACGAGAGAATCACCCACAATGCTTAACATCGAAGATTCTATACAAGAAGGTGAACTATTCGACGGCCACTATAAACTGATTCGCCCATTAAGCACCGATGGCGCCACAGCTGACGTTTGGCTTGCACTCGACATCAACACCATCGACACCGAAATAGATGAAGATGAAGACCCGGACCAAGGAAAATCCGAGGAGTCGGGAATGCTGGTAGCTATCAAGATATATCGTCCGAAAAACGCCTTGGACATTGAGGGCGAACAACGGTTTCGCGATGAATTCAAAATCGTCTATGAATGCCGTCACGAAAACCTGCTTCAGCCGACGGCGTTTTCCATCTACAAGGACATCCCTTACCTTGTGTTGCCCTATTGCCAACGCGGTTCATCCGAACAGCTCATCGGGAAAAAGCAAACACCCGAGGAAATCTGGAAATTCATCGATGATGTCTCGTCAGGCCTGGCCAAGCTCCATTCCAATCACCCACAAATCATCCATCAAGACATCAAACCCGCCAACATCCTCATCGACAATAGCAGCACCTTCACCATCACCGACTTCGGAATCAGTGCAAAGACCAATGGCCTGCATGGCCATTATTACAATGATGACAATAGCGGAACCATGGCCTATATGGCTCCCGAACGTTTCAACCATGACCCAACGCCACTTCCCGAAAGCGACATTTGGGCATTTGGCGCCACACTCTACGAAATCCTTACAAGAAAAGTCCCATTCGGAGAAGAGGGCGGAAACAACCAGAACAGCGACACACCCATGCCCCCACTCACCAATGTGCCTCACAGCGTCAGAAACCTTGTCTATGCATGCCTGCAGCACGACCCGAAGAAAAGACCTACAGCCAAGCAAATCCAACAAGCCGCACAAACACGGCAGTATCCACCGAAACGCAAAACATGGCTCTACATTACAACAGGACTCTTGACTTGTTTGGCTGTTTTCCTGGCCGTTTTCCTAACGCGAAAAACCATAACGCCACCACAGCCAATGCTCCAAGAGACATTTGCCATTGCCTTGCGCCAGCTCAACACCAACAACGCAGACACGCTCAAAGTTGGACTTCAAGCCATGGACAGCCTAAGCAACCTCAACTACATACCCGCCATGTACGAGATGGCATTTACCTATGGCTGGTACTCTGACTCGCTTTCGGTGCAAAGGAAACGTTTGCTTGGAATCAAAACCACTCAAAAGAAATTCCCCATCTCTGACGAATACAACGTCAAAGCCAAGGCCCTGCTCACCTACATCCTCGACATGAATGACTCCACCTATGCCGACATCAACGCCAACGCTGCATTCCGCCTGGCTTGCTATTATGGAGAAGTGGACGGATCTGTCGACAGCAACAACAAAGTTAACTATGAAGAAGCCTTAAGATTCATCGACATTGCCGACCATTGGGCTAACATCACCCAAAATCCCGACTTGGAAAGAAAGATAACGAATGGAAGGAAAGTCCTCGAAAGAAACTCAAACAAGGAATAGAACCCATAACACAAAACCCAGAGCATCAAAATTTTATTTGCGTATGAAAAAAGTAATCTTAGCATCATTTATCCTGTTATTGACATTACAAACCCATGCACAGGTGGCAGGTTGGACCATCCCACCACAATACGACAGCATCTACTTCGCCGACGGCGCCGACCTCATCATTACCGACTCGCTCAACGTGAAAAGCGTTTGGACGCGTCAAGGGAAGAGGCTTTTCAAGACATCCGACATGCTCCATCCATTCGCCGAAAACATAGCCGTGACAACGGATCCAGAGTCAGACATGATCACTGGTTTCTATACTATCAACGGCGGCTTTACCCCTCTAAGCGGCTATTCCATCGCCCACGATTACCCTTATTTTTCGGACGGCTACTTACTGGTAAAGAAACAAGACAAGTATTATTTTGCAGACCCCAAAGGAAAAGTCAACGAACATGGAGTAGTACTCGCCTACCCTTTCCACGGAGGTTTTGCCTCATGCAAAGACTACAAAAACCCCGATAAGCCTAAAGACTTGTACAACTTCTTGATCAACAAGGACAAGAAGAAAACTACATTCACATTCAAAGACAAGCCTTTCAACATCGACGATCTGGAATTCATTTCGTCGGTTAACGATGAAGGCATAGGCATCGTGGTGGCAAAAAGAAAAGTTTATTTTTTCGAGAATGGAATCGAAGAACTCCGTCCTGTATTCATAAACCCCGAAGTGGTTGACATGAAACAACAAGCCAAATTGTCGGGCAAAGTAGCCGATTGCTTGACTGCCACAGCCAACTCCAATTATATACTTTACGCAAATTGTGGCAAAACAGACCAAATATCCTTCCAATTTGATGAAAGAATGGTTCCTGTCGCCATAAGGTACAATGTCGAAAGCCGCCCTTTCAATCAATCCAAGGAGAGCAGAGTGTTGCCCGACTCACCCATAGGGACAACGCGAAGCAACAACTTGTTAGGCTTGTCGGTCGATGGCGATGACTTCCTTCCTGCTCAGTTCGATGCCATATACAAATCTTTCGGCAATGAAGCATTCGTGAAAGCCTCAGGAAAACAAGGGTTGATTTGGGTATCAACAGACGATAGTTTCAAACTTAGCATCAACAAAGGCAAAGACATCGCTTTCAGGCACCAAACATATGAGACCCTAATCCGACTCGACATGCCAAAATCAGTCCCTTCAGAAAAGACGGAACTGAGGATTGCCTCGCCCGATTCGGGATGTCAAATCGACCAAACGTCAAAGGAAGCAAAAGACACTCCCAACGGCAACTACATTCAGTACCAGAGCACCCTTTACATACCCAACGACTTGCCCGACGAAATCACCGAAATCAGCTACCCTATACAAATCGTTTCCGATGGAATCAAATTCCCTGTAGTCAAACTGAATGCCAAGGCTTGGCACTACAAGTATTTGACCATCGACATTATCAACTCGGAAACTACTATCAGCAAGGGGACCGTCTCCTTTACTTTCGACATCAATGCCGAAAGGTTTTCCGACGAGGATTTCTATCCCACCAGCATCAATATCGTGACCGACTCGCTACTCTATTCCGAGACACAGAAAATCTCCGAATCGCGATACAAATGCCAAGTGTTCGACCTAAAAGAAGGCTCCAACGACATCACCATCGAAATCATAGAACAAGGCTGTCCTCCCATTTCATCACCCTGGAGAATCAACTACAACAAGCCATCCGCAAAAACCAAGCATAAGGAAACTGTTGAAATCAAGAAGAAAACCAAGGAAGATGAAATAGAAGAAGAGGAAGACCTACATTTTGACTATTAACATCAAAGCTATCATGAAAGTCACCATATCCGGCCTTACCGACGTCGGCAAAGTCAGGGACAAAAACGAAGATGCCTTCGTCATCTGCCCCGACCTTGCCCGCCCCAAATGGGGAAAAAAGGTAGCTAAAGTCGAATTAGGGGCCAAAGGCACCTTGTTGGCCGTTGCCGACGGAATGGGAGGAGCCAATGCTGGAGATGTAGCCTCCCGATTGGCTTTGGAAAGCCTGAAATCCTCTTTCTCCTCAAGCAACTTGGATTCCATCATCGAAAGCGCTTCGATAACGGGATTCCTTCAGAAAACGATTGCCATTGCCGACAAAACAATTAATGAACACGCCTTGAGCCATCCCGAAACGTTTGGCATGGGAACAACGATTGTCATCTGTTGGATATTAGGAAGCAAGGCTTATGTTGCATGGTGCGGCGATAGCCGTTGTTATGTCTACAATCCTACCTCTGGACTAATTGCTTTGACAAAAGACCATTCCCTTGTCCAAGAATTGGTCGACAAAGGAGAATTGACACCAGAAGAAGCTTTCAACCATCCCGACAGCAACATCATAACCCGAGGATTGGGATGCTTCGATTCTGAGCCCAACGCAGACTTAACGACATACAACATACAGCCTAACGATATCTTTTTGCTTTGTAGCGACGGCTTATGTGGTTATTGTAAGAACGATGAGATAGAAAACGTGATGAAAACCAGTGGCCTAAACATCGACAATTGCTGCAACAAATTAATGGATTTGGCATGGGATGCCGGCGGTTACGACAACATCTGTATTGTATTGGCTTCTGTTGGCAATCAATACCGTGCCCAAAACTGGCGAATAAAAATGGCATCTTTCCTAAATGTTTTCAGATAAAAAAGAGTAGAAGGCATCTTATGTCGCATAATTGAAAGAGCCTCCGCGACGCGGAGGCTCTTTCAATTTATAGCTTTATCTCAACCCCCACGCTCCTGAACTTGTCCGTCGTGACGCCTGGCTTGTACTCGGGCAAAAGGTTGGTGAAGACCCTGATGCCGTGAATGAAGCCCAAATGCTGGGTGTTGAAACTGAGACCCACTTCCAATTTCCAAGGGTTGAAGATGTTATTGATACTTTCTCCCGTCCATGCTATACCGGTGGACTGTGTCGGGTCAATACTCGTACTGAGCCTTTCTCCCAACAGTCGGGCGCAATAGAAATCCAATGAGAAACTTTCTGTTTGACGTTTTCCAAGGTAATAGTTTAAGGTAACAGGAACACCTAAATAATGGTTCAAAAGCCTATTGCGTTGGAAAATCCCTTGACCATCTATCACCACCAATTCGTTGTCTTCGTATTTCACATGATGACTCAATGTCTTTATATTATGATTCCATAATATTCCTGTACTTAAACCCCAATGGTTGCTGAGTTTAAAACAGGTACTCATGCCCAGTTTTATCGACAAGGTGCTGTTCTGCAATAGAGGACTATTGGGATCTTTCGGGGTGTCGCCTTTACGGATGCCAATTCCTCCGTCAAGAGAAATGGACTGACTCCATATCTTTCGCTGATTGGTGGTGACCAGCTTGCCATCGACTTCTTTGGTCTTGATTTCTCTTCTTTCCTTTTGCCAATAAGGATAATTGTTGGTTGCCTCATAATCATACAGGGTGATTTTACCTCGCAAGGTGTTGGAGCCATATTGAAAGTTTGCGTCTGCATAAACATTCACCACAGCGTCACCTTCGCCCGAAAGGGTATCGATAGTCAATTGGGCTTGGTCCCAAATCTCCATACCGGGCGAGTTTTCTGGGTTGGGAATGTGATAGTGCCGGATATGAAAGCTTGAATGCTTTGAAAGGTTGAGGTTGGTCAAGTCCTTCGGTACGGACGCCACGGATGCAACGACATAATCCGCTTCAGCCGTCGCCCGGTCCAAAAGGTTGATTTGCCCGAAGGTCATGGGGCCTTCAACCTCCACCACGGTGCCTTGGGGCAGTTGGGTGTTCTCAAGAATGGTCAAAGTTTGGTCCTTGACGTTGCAGAGTTGCACATTGTAGGCACGTGCCGCCAAATCCTCTTCAGTGATGATGGCCACGCGGTAGCCGCTGTTGGCCTCATGGTGAATTAGATGGACATTCCATCCGGAATTGATTTCCAGCTTGTTGATGTGTTGGTTGATGTTTTGCTCGATGGCGACTTCTTCTTGGGCGAAGGCCATTTGTGTGGCCAAAAGAATGGCTAATAATACTGTGGTGCGTTTCATTGTTCTAACATTTAATTGAGTTTGATTTCAAAGGCCAGCGATCCGTTTTTCATGTTCGGGTCTTGCGGCTGACCGAAAAGAGTTTTGTCTTCCACGACATGCTTGATGTCGAATTCGGGGTCCTTCTGACATTCATAGCACACCAGGTTGAGGCTCCGGATGACTCTCCGCTGGGGCTTTTGAACGGCTGAAGGCGTTTCGTTTTCGGTGGGTATAGTGTTGGATCCAATATTCGTAGTGTCTTGGGGTTCCGTCGGCTTGACCTCGGCTAGCAGGGGCTGTTCAACCACTTCTTCGATGATTTGAGTCCTCGGTTTCTCCTTTTTCATCGGGTTTTTTTGTGGGACGACGGGTGTTTCTTCTGCCAAATAGGTTTCATTAGCAACAGGTTGTTCAAACACGGCATCGTTCACCTCAGTCTTGACGGAATCAACGGTTTTGGTTTCCTCGACAAGGATTTCCTGTTCCATCTCGGGTTGCTGTTTTGCGTTTGGTTTGACGAGTAGCCAAAGCAGCAGGCATGCCGCGGCGGCACCCATGACCCACCAAAAATAGTGGAGAGGTTTCTCTTTTTCAGAGAGGCCGTCTATCAGCTCACTTAGTTGTTGCTGTCTCCGTGTATTTTTTCCGTGTTCTTCCAGGCTGTCGAGCAGCTGGCGGACTTCCTCGTTCATTTCGTTTTCAGTATTCATCCTTGTTTCTCCTTATATTGTTTTATGGCTTCTCGTAATGACTTGTAGGCGCGCGACAGTGTTGCATACACATGGGTGCTACTCATGCCCGTCGCTTTTTCGATTTCATCCATGCTGAGGCCGTCCTCATATTTCATCAGGATGGTGTCGCGTTGGCGTTGGGGCAGCTGGTCGACGAGGTCGCGGGCCAATCGGTAGCGTTCTTCGATGTCGTCCTGCGGTGGCTCGGCAAGCATCAGGCTCTCTGCGTCGATGGGCACTGTGGGCTTCTGTTTCCTGAGCAGGTCGATGCTGCGCCGCTTCACGATGGTCAGGCTCAACTTTTCCATGTCCTGGCTTTTTATCGTCGCGCGTTGCTCCCAAAGGGTGATGACGGCTTCTTGGACGGCATCCGCTGCTGTGTCGGCATCGCCAATGATGCCCTCGGCGGTCCGCTGCATTCGGGGTTGCAGTCGCAGGATGTCTCGTTTGAACTCTTCGGTCGTCATTCCATTCGGTCGTTTGCTATAATATCGTGGGAAACTGGCAAATCTTACACTTTGAGATGAAAAAAGTAATGTTTTGCTCTCTTATCCAAAATCAATTCGGTTTTATCTATCAATTTACATCCCATCGGATATAAATCAACACATTTTTCGCATTTTTATATCATATCGGATATAATTTCAATAATTATTACCTTGCATCCGAAAGGATATAAACAATGAGGAAAGCTTTGATTTATAACAAGAAGCACAACCTGCTTCACGAACGATTTGAGAGAATCAAAGCGTAAAAAACGAAAGGTGCCGCAGGAATTCCTACGGCACCTTTCAAACTATCTGATAATCTTATTTGGAGTCTTTTAGAAATAAAGGTCCCGCTCCCCGTTCTTGATGCGCTCGATGCGGCTCTTCAGCTCGTCCAAGAACTTCGGATCGACG
>CAMKAR010000009.1 GCA_946410535.1 uncultured Bacteroidales bacterium | reverse complement strand
TGCGGCCACATCATGGCCAACGACCCGCGCTCGATGGTGGGCTGCATCGGCACGATGATCCAATTCGCCGACTACCCGGCAAAGGCCAAGGACGAAGACGGCTACATGCGCCTCCGCATCTATGCCGACCCGTCAGACGAAAAGAACGCCGACTATGAAGCCGCCCTCGAAGGCAACTTCAAGCCCATCCGTGAGAACCTGCTGAACCCGTTGGCCGAGGACTTCCGCCGCGACGTGAAAACCAACCGCGCCACGGCAAAGGACGACCAACTGCGCGGACGCACCTACTTCGCACAGGACGTGCAGGGTACCCTCGTCGACACCATCGGCGACTTCCGTGCCGCCGTCGACAAAGCACTGAAAATGACCAACCTAAACATCACCACAATGAAAGGACACGAAAACCTGCAATCGCTCGAAACGTGCCGCGACCTCCAAATGGTTGACGGCTACGTGAGCCTCAACGGGGAGCAACTGGCAGAAATCGACGCCACACTGGGTGAAGCCGCCACGGAACGCGCCTTGCACGAGACCGACGCGGCCACCATCACCAGCCAGGCCGAGACTATCGCCGAACAGCTCACCACCATCAACGACCTGACCTCCGAGCGCGACAACCTGCAAGCCCAAGCCAACGAGGCCGAAACGCTTCGCCAGCAGGTGACCACGCTGACCACCGAGCGCGACACCCTCCGCAACGAGAACGCGCAACAAACACATTGCATCGCCGAACTGGAAGCCGCCCTCGACGGCAACCCCGACGGCGACGATCCCATGCAAGCCATGCACAACGGCAACCCCGACAAGGTCGATTCCTTCAAGGAGCTTACCGACCAAGAGGCCATGGAATACGCCCGCAAGGTGGTCCGTGGCGAAATCTAACCAAAACTGAACCAACCAAAAACCATTACCAAAATGTCTGAACCAATCAACACCGTATCTTTGGCTGATGCCTTAGTCCACTCCAATCACCGCTTCCGCAAGGAGTGCATGCTGATTGTGATGGCCTCAGTCGAAGAGGTCACGAAGCACATGCGCGTGATCAACAACCTGAAGGGCAAGGAGACTGAGTCCACCATCGTGCCTCAGGCCAAGTTCCGTCCCTACCACTCCGAAAAAATCGTGAGCGGCACCGGCGGCCTCATCGCCCGCACTCTCGAGACCTTCCCGCTCGAAATCCTTGAGGAGTTCGACCCCGAAAACCTCTACACCACCATCTTCGGAGGTACTGTCGACGTTGAGAAAATCGACCTCGACATCGTCCGCCGCATCCTCACCGAGGAGATGAACAACGCCAGCCGTGGCCTCTGCGACGTCATCTTCCAGGGCGTGCGCAACGCCTCTGGCACTGGTGCCCTCGATGGCTTTGATGGCTTTGACACCATCATTGCCAAAGAATTTGCTGCCGGCAACATCAGCCTCGCCAATGGCAACTTCACCAACCTCGGCGAAGTGAACGCAACCAACATCGGAGATGTGTGGAAACGCATGTACCGGAAGATGGACGAGAAACTTCGTGGTGGCGACGCCAAGAAATTGGTGCTTGTCTGCACACCAACCGAGTATGACATGTACAAGAACTGGTATGCCCAACAGTTCGGCGCAGGCAACTTCCCCGGCACGCCTGAACAGACCTACCTCGATGGCACTGCCAACAAGGTTCAGATTCTGCCCTTGGTCGGCACGGAAGGCATGAACCACTGCTTCATCACCACCAATGAAAACATGAAGGTCGGCTTCGACCTCCTGTCCAAATCCACCAAGTTCAGCGTCCGCGTCCCCGACAACCCGCACATGGTCCAGATGTATGCAAAAATCTACATGGGTGTGGAGTTTGCCAACATCAACAAGGAATTCCTCATGGTCGGTGCCCGCACCGTCAAGGACGAAAGCGTCTACATGGATTCCGACACTACCGCCGTCACGTTTGCCGACACAGCGGCTGCCGCTACCAAGACCGCCAATGTGAAGTTCTTCGGCTTCAACCTGACCGCTGCTACCATGCTGACCCTTGAAGGCACCGATGCCGCCAAGTTCAGCCTGAACGACAACACCATCACTGCCGACGAGGCTAACGCTTCCGCTGGCAAGGAAATCACCATCACCTTCACTCCTGGAGCCGCTGGCAGCTACGCCGCCGCCCTGCGCGTGACCAACGCCACCGACAACGTGAGCATGGTCATCCCGCTCTCCGGCAAGGGAGTCTAAACGATAGGAGGAACTGGATATGCAAATGCAAGACATCAATTTCCCTATCGGTTCCGTGAACCCCTCGGGCATCAGCGATGAGGTCTACTTCGCTCCAAAGCAGTACATCAAGACCTGGCCCACCGTCGAAGACGACTTTGAGACCGCCGAGGACGTGGAAGGCTATACCAAACTGACAGGTAACTTCGAGCTGGTCACAGGCAAGACCTGGAACCGCCTCTACAGCACCCAAGGCAAGGGAAGCATCTCATGGGAATACCAAGGCGAGACCGACTGCAAGGTGGTGGTCAACCACGCCACGCTGTCGTACCCGAAGCTCAACGACCAAGGCCGTGCCTTGGCCAAGTACGCCGCCAACGGCGACTTCGTCTTCATCGTGAAGCACGACGGCCAGTTCTTTGTGATTGGTAGCCGCGACTACCGTGCCACCGTGACCCCAAACGGCGCCTCTGGCGACTCAGCCGGTTCCGCCAAGGGCATCACGCTGGAGATTGAATGCCCCGATACCACACCGCTGCCGCGTTATGCCGGCACGTTGGTCCTGTCGGACGGCACGCTGAACTGCGAAACGGGTGTGCTGACTCCATCCGCTGGCTCATAATTTGGAATCTAAATCTATCTCTATGAGTAATTTAGCAAAATTCAACACCATGGACGGCTATACCTTCGACGAGGGTATAGCCTTCCTTGTTTTGGTGAAAGCCCCATTGGGCGTGATTAACCACTTGAAAGCCACGCACAACCGTAGCCACTTGCATAGCGAAATCCACAAGCAACTGCGCTTCCCGCGTGTGAAGGAAATCGTTCGCCGCAACATGGGAAATTCCCCTCAAATTTCCTCTAATTCCCCAATCGCAAACGAGCCGAAATCGAACGAAATCGAGCCAAAATCGGACGAAATCGAGCCAAAATCGGACGAAATTGCGCCAAATTCGAACGAAATCAAGCCAAATTCGAACGATGACGAACCCGATTCTGACGAAACCGACCCTACCGAAATCATACTTACCAAGGAGGATGTCCGCACCCACGAGAACACCCGACTTGAAGACATGCCCAACGAGCTGTGTCGCACGCTTTGGCTGAAACGCCAGGACGTGTACCGCGAAATGCAACAGGCACACCTCAAAATGAGGGCAGTGCCAGAAGGCGAGGAACACAACGAGGAAAGGGCGAAATGGAGGGCTGAAGTTTTGCGTCTCGATGCCGAAAACGACGCCTACTGGCAGCAGATCGACGCTGAAATCGAGCGGTTTAACTCTGAAAAGGAAAGGGCGGATGAAAAGGCCGATAAAGATAATCAAGCCGGCTTCAATGTGTCGACCTACCGTGCCTATATCTGCAAGGCCGTTCGGAAGAAAGAACTTTCTCCCAAGCAATTTGCAGAACTGCAACACCGCGTCAATGCCATGATTGCGGCCAATGAGGAGATGTCTCCTGATACAATTGAAAAACTCAAAGCCATAGGCATCACAATTGGATGAACCGCTGACCATACCAGGTGTGCGCGTCAGCCGGACCAACTCAATGCAGATGCTCAGGCAAATCGTGCAGATGACGGGCAACGGAAGCAAGCTCGTCATCTTTTCCTATTCAGTGACCGATGGATGGCTGCGGCAACTCATGAAACTGCGACAGGAGTACCAGGTGCAGCACATCACCCTGGTCCTCGACCGCGCCGTGATGATCCGACACCGCGAGAAGCTGCTGCAAATCGAGCGAGTCGCCGATGAATGCTACCTCACCGACAGCCACGCCAAGGTGTACCTCAGTCAAGGCGAAACCAAGTCCATCGCGCTGATAACCTCAGCCAACGCCACCAACAACTACCGAAACGAATGCTATTATGCCACAGACAGAACAAGAGAAATCGAACAAATCGCCAGAGACATCAGAACAATTCTTGAAGTATCTGACAGAATCACCGGTTGAAAAGAGGGTAGAGGAATTGGCAGCCCTCTTCTTCACCATCGCCGAAATCGCCCTCTTCATCGGCATGGACGAGGAAGATCTTCGCACGGAGATTACTTGCGACACCGACAGCCCCATATCGCAAGCCTATTACCGTGGCAAGCTCAGAACCAAAATCATGCTTCGTTTCGACAGCCGCAACTACGCCTTGCATGGTAGCCCGCAGGCGGTCCAGGAAATGAGAGAATACCTATCCGACCAAAACATTGACGAAAATGCGTGACGAAAACCTTTCCTTGATTGAGGCCAACATGTTCCTGCCCGAAGACCAGCGAAAGCCCATGACGGAGAAACAGGAGCAACTGCTGAAGCAAGTGACCGATTGCTACAATCTTCAGCTACAGAAGCCCATGGCCAGCCGCACCTATCTCCGCAACTACCTGATGAAGAAATACAAGGTCTCAAAGGTGCAGGCCTACAACATCATCATCTATGCCGCTGTCCTACTCGGCAATGTGCAGGCTTCACACAAGAACTGGGTGCGTCAGCGGGTCGAATTCCTGAGCGAACAGGCGTATGCCGCCGCAGATGCCGGCAACCTGAAAAAGGCCGAGACTCTCACAAAGATTGCCGGTGTGTTGGCCAAGGCATTCCAAACCAACCTCGACGAAGGCGAAATCATCAACGCACAGAAGTACCTTGAGATCGACCAAATCAACATCACGATGGATCCTTCCGTGTTGGGCATCAAGATTTCTGAGCCAAAGCAAAAGGAAATCGACAGACTGCTGCGAAAATATGAGATTGAAGATGCCGAAGTGGAGGAGGTGAAGGATGAATAACCAATACAGGCACAAATACCAGGTGCGATATCAACTTTGCGACGCGCACGATTCAGTCAACATCTGTGGCCGACGCTGGGGCAAGTCTTACCTCGTGGCATGGAGAATAAAGCAGAACATGCAAGAAATGCCTGGTTCCACCGGTGTGTTCATCGCCAGCAGCTTCCGTCAAGCCCACAGCCGCACATTGCCTGCCGCCCTCATGGCCTTGGAGTCGTTCGGCATCCGCCGCGATGTCCATTACGTTATCGGCCACAAGCCCGACCCAAGGTTAGGCTTCAAAAACCCTATCTTCTGCCCATCCGACCTGCGCGATGTGGTGTGGTTCGCCAACGGCACCATCATGATCATCGTCAGCCAGGAGGTGGTCATGTCGGCCAACTCGCTCACGGTCCATTGGTTGATTGGCGACGAAGCCAAGGGACTCGATTACGACAAGCTCTCCGACGAACTGTTTCCCGCCATCGGTGGCAGCTCCATCTACTTCAATGATCCGGCACGGTTCCCGCATCTCTGGGGAATCCATTTCTTCACCGATATGCCCTGTAGCAAGGACGGATTGTGGCTGATAAAAAAATACGAGAACGAATACGACCCCGACCTGTGCAACGCCATCATCGGCATGGAGTTGGCCAAGGAGCGTTTGAAGATGCAGCCGCAAAACTCCTATACGCGCCAGCGTATCGCCTACCTGACACGCACCGCCAACCTACTCCGCAACAAAGCCTTCTACTACCAAGAGCGACCGAGCACCGACAACATCAAGGTAATCGGGACCGACTACATCAAACGATGCGAACGCGATATGCCTGCCCTTGCCTTCAGAACATCCATCCTTTGCAAACGTATCGACAAGGTGGAAGGCATGTTCTACGAGAGCTTCGAAAAGAAAGTGCACACCTACCATGCAACGGATAACAGCCGGTTGAATGACTATAAGCAACAGAAATACGACTGCCTGCTTGACCGCGACATCGATCGAAACAAGCCCATCGCCATCAGCTTCGACTATGGCGCACTCATCAACTGGCTGGTGGCCGCCCAGGTGCAAGGCAACACGCACAAGACCTTGAAATCCTTCTTCACCAAAAACAAGCAGCGTCTTCGCGAGGTCATTCAGGCCTTCTGCGAATACTACGAGCCGCACCCATGCAAGACTGTTTTTTACTACTACGACTCCACAGCCTTGGCCACAGGCTATGTGGAAGTCGGACATGCAGCCTACGACATCGTACACGACGAGTTCCGCAAGCATGGATGGTACGTTAAGGACAAATATCTTGGCAATCCCATGGCTCACAACAAGAAACACAAGATCATAAACGAAGGCTTCGAAGGTCGGGAGAAGCTCATGCCAATGATCAACGCCGACAACAACGAAGATTTGATTCAAGCCTTACTGTTGGCCGAGTTGGAGATAGGATCAAAGGGAATTCGCAAGGACAAATCCGGGGAAAAGACCTTGGAAAGCGACACCACCTTACCCTTGGAGCACCGTACCGACGGCACCGATGCTTGGGACACTAACTTCCTCGGCTGCCTCACCAACCCATACGACGACGATTTCATCTATGGATGAATCAATAATTTAGCTATTGATTGCCGATTAAGCAGGTTTTGCCGTGCTTAATTTGCCTTTTATTTGACTATTAAGCGGAATTTGCTGTAAAAAATTGCTTAACTACCTGATTTATAGCTTTGTTTTTATTTGATTGTTATGTGACTAATTTGTTTTTTTTCGAAAAAAAAACACTTTTTTCTTGTGTATATAACGAAAATGTTATATTTTTGCAGTGTAATTCAAACGAAAGGAAAGCAACAATGAACTGGAACGAAGTCAAAAAGTACGCCGAAAAAAGAGGCTGGGAATTTGAAAAGCACGGAAAGAAGCACGACATCTACCACCATCCCGACAAGCCCTACAAGATCCAAATCGAAAGGCATTGGTCAACGGAAGTGAAAAACGGCTTGCTGAAAACCTTGCTGAAACAGATCGGGGAGTGACCGCCACTCCCCGGCCTTCGGGCCGAAACAAGAAACACCAAACTCAAAATCAACAACAA
This sequence comes from uncultured Bacteroidales bacterium, assembly GCA_946410535.1. The sequence continues at coordinate 12,042 of CAMKAR010000009.1, read as the reverse complement.
TATGAAAAAAGTGACAGCAATAATCGAACGCGGCGAAGACGGAAGCTACGGCATCCACGCGCCCGAACTGGAAAACGTGATCATTGGCGAGGGCAACACCGTGGCCGAGGCCAAGGAGGATTTCCTGAACAGCTATAAGGAAATGGCCGAGTCCTACATCGACGACGGTCAACCCGTGCCCGAAGAGTTGAGGGACGTGGAGTTCGAGTACCGCTACGACCTCTCGGCCTTCTACGACGCGCACCCCTACCTCAACGTGAGCAAACTGGCCGAGCACTTGCACGTGAACGCCTCGCTGATGCGCCAGTATCGCCAAGGGCAGTACATCTCCGAGGAACAGGTGATGCGCATACAGGAAGGCATCCGCTCCGTTGGCCGCGAACTGGCCGAGACCACATTGGTAAGATAACAACCTCGCACCGGCTTTCCGACGTTGAATTACACACGGCGCCGCCCATCGGTGCGAGGACGGGCGGCGCAAACCACAACCCACCATTTTGACGAAACCGTCAAAATGGTGGGATTTTTTTCGCATTTCCTGCACTTTTTTCTTGCACAATCCAAAAAAGCCGTATATTTGCAGCGTTCAAAAATCAAATGCGGCATGAGATGACAGCCGCACCAACAGCGGCATTTTTTGTGCCAACACATATCGCAAACAATCAGAGCCAACAGGCTCCGAGGGACGCCGAAGCAGTAATGCAAGGCAGGTCAGCATTTGGACCTTGAACACCCCTATCGGAGCCTATTTTGTTCAATGTTCAAAACCAAATGTAAAATGTTCTATCCAACATCGAAGCGTTCCCAGCGTTGGGACGCCATCTTCCAGGCGGTTGACGAGTGGCGCAAGGGCCGCCCTGAGCCGAAGACCTGGAACAACAGCCTGCGGGGCTACATCCGCGTGAACCGCCGCTCGGCCAGCGAGACGGCCTACTGGGGCAGCAAGAACCCCGCCACGCTGCCCTTCATCACCGAGCACTTCAACGAGGTGCTGCGCTATGCGGTGAAGAAGGAGGAAGCTCAGCCGAAGAGCCGCTATGCCAAGGGCTTCAGCAAACTCGTTATCCTTGAACGAGAGGTGGCAGGCATCGGCATCGCCAAGCTCACCGTGGGCGTAAAGCCCGACGGGGAGATGGTGCAGTACTGCATCACTGCTGGGCAAGGCGATGGGGGTGCAATGGCAATCGCTTAAATGTCACTCTGATGTCGTTTCATTTATAGACTTTTGCGGCATGAAACTCTATGAGACGCACGAACTCGCAAGGCAATGGATGCAGGCTACAGGGTTGAGCCTTTACCGTTTCATCCTGCCTTTGTGGATTGCCAACGGCGACTGTATGCCCGACATGGAGAGGCTTGAACGCTGGTTGGAGCCTGACCGTGACGAGAGCGTGAGCCAGGCACTGACGCGCCAGTACGGAGAGAAAGCCAACAACGTAATCAAAAAACTCTTAAGCCAATGACACAGAAAGAATTTGACCTGCAAATGCAGTCGCTCAATGTGGAGTACACAGAAAAGAGCAACGCCATCGCCCGCCGCAACGCCGAAGCGAATCAAAGGAAACTGGAACTTATCACCGAGTCCGACGATGCTTTTCATGCCGAGAAACGCAGCCGCTTGGAGAAAGTCGTGCAGATGCGTAAAGAGAAAGCCGCCCTGCCTGATGGCTGCCCGAGGCGCGACACGATTGAATACGAAGCCCGTGCCATCGAAGCCGAAATCTCCATCCTCCGCGACGAGAACGAGCAAAACAAGCGCGTCATCTCCAAAAGAGCCTACGACGAGCGTTGCGCCTTGGACGACGAGCACCGCCAACTGTCGGAGTGGTACGCTGGCGCGAAACTGAAGGTGTTGAAGATTTACGCAGAGGAGGAGCGACAATGAGCACCGAACTCTACATACCACCCGTAAGGCCGAAACCCAAACGCTACAACCCCGCCAACGGCCAGTTTCTCAAAGGCCACGAGCCTACAAACAAGGGAAAGCGTTGGAATGAGTGGATGAGCAAGCAAGGCCAACGCCTTTCCGCCAAGGGTTAGAAGAACCTCGACGACTACCGAAGCATCAACGGGCAAAAATACGGAGGGCGCAACCGCAAAACAGTGGTCGCCTTGACCGACGACGGCAAGTTCCATGTGTTTGACAGCATCGAGAATGCCGCAACCTGGATTGGCGGGAGCCGCGAGAACATAGGCCGGTGCTGCCGCATGAACGCCTGTCGACGGGTGAAGTCGCACTCATGGGCGCCAGGCCAGCCCAAGGGCACCTCGGAAGTGAACACCGACCACCGATACAAGGGTGTGAGGTGGTATTTCGAGACCGACACCACCTGGATGGAGAAGTACAAGGCCGCCCAATGAGACTGGCGCGTGGCAATTGCCATGCGCCTTTTTTCGTGCCCAAGCCGGCCCTGTCCCCTGCATATTTCGCAAAAAAGAGGGCTTGATTTCCAAAAAACCAAGAGGGCGGCGCGGGGTCTGACGACGCAAAACGCGCCGATTTTTGCAAAATCGGCGCGTTAGATGATTGAGGGATAGAGATTTGAATACTTTCAATTGTGAACTCCGATAATATAAAAAATTCGCCGCCTGCGGCGTCCGGCTGGACTTGCAGGCGACGAATTTTTTTGTCACTTGGGCCTATATCGTGGTGGGTATTTTTGCACCAAACAAAAACCACTTTAATGATCCACGAAAGCAAACTGTTTGAATTGGTGCAAACGCATCCATTGTTCTCGCTCCGTTTTGTGGCCGAGAGCGGGGAACTGATTACAGTGGACGAATGCAGTTGCACCAGTTTCTATTCATCGGGTAAGACGATGAAAATAAAGCTGCCTAACAGGCTGTTCCGGACGGTGATCCGCAAGACCGTCACGGCCTTCAATGGAAAGGAGGTATTCCTATGAATATTCCCGAAAAAGAGATGGTCTCCTGGGTGGGCGACAAGGTTGCCTTCTATAAGGAGGTTTGCGTCGTGCTTGGCAACGATACGCTGACCCTTTTCGATGAAAAAGACCTGCAACCTATCCCCGTGCAAGGGTTCCGTGTCGCGCCTTGGGGCGTGGATAATGACCTGCCTCAACGTGTGATGGCCAAGATTGACGCGGCTGAAATCGTGGGCACCAACGCCAACTTCAACTGGAAAGTGGCCTACGGGCAAGGCCCGAAGCTCGTCGAGGTCATCCGCGACCCCGAAACCAACCGCGTGAAGGACTTCAAGGAAGTGATTGAAGGCGAGGCTTACGACTGGTACATGCGTAACAACGTGCCGCTGCTGTTGCAGGAAATCATGACCGACCTCAGCTATTTCGGCAACGCTTTTCCGCTCCTGATTGCAGGCGAAAAACAGCCAATGGGCGGACGCAAGGGCATCAAGGGCATCGTGCACCGCGAGGCCATGTTCAGCCGTTGGGGCCTCACGAAAAAGGATTTGATCAGCCGGCATCTGTATTGCGCCAAGTGGGACGACAGCCCCACGAAGGAGGAAATACAGGATTCCTACGTCGTGGACGAATACAACGCCGTGGCCGACATCAGCAACCGGCTGCTGCTTGGCAAGGACACAAGGATGTGCTTCCCCATCTACATCACCAGCCCGGGACGGCCTTACTACAGCTATCCCAACTGGTGGAGCATCTTCCGGAGCGGCTGGTACGACCAACTGACCAGCATTCCCGCCTTGAAAAAGGCCATCCTGAAGCACAACCTCGGCGTGCGCCACATCATCTACATCGCCGACGAGTACTTTAAGGAGAAAGAAGAGCTGCTGAAGATCGGCAAAGACGACCACAAGGGACGCAAGGAGCTTTACGACGAAGTGGTGAAACAGCTGTGCGAACAGGTGACAGGGGAGGAGAACGCCGGAAAGGCCGTGGTGTCGAAGATGAAGATGATCCCCAACGGCAACGGCGCCTCGTTCGAGAAGCTGATGACGGTTGACACCATCAAGAACGACATCAGCGGAGGCGAGTACCTCACGGACTACGAGACGGGCGCCAACATCATCTCGTATGCCATGGACGTGCATCCGAGCCTCATCGGTGCCACGCCCGGCAAGAACTCCAACAGCCTCAGCGGCTCCAACATCCGCGAAATCTTCATCATGAAGCAGAGCCTCAGCAAACCGATGGCCTACCTGGCCCTGCAATGGTGGCCGGTGGTGCGCACCATCAACGGATGGGACCGCAACCTCGAAATCATGATCCAGGACAGCCTGTTTACGACCCTCGACCAGTCGAAATCAGGCGAAGTGAAAACCGCTAATAATGTGACGCAGTGAGATGATGGAACTCAACAAAATCTACAACGAGGACTGCCTTGAAGGCATGAAGCGCATTCCTGATGGGAGTGTTGATATGGTACTCTGTGATTTGCCGTATGGTTCTACCAATTGCATTTGGGATGTTGTGATTCCTTTTGAGGTTTTATGGCAGCAGTGGCTTCGTGTTTGCAAAGAAAATGCAGCAATCGTTTTGTTTGGTAGCGAGCCTTTTTCAAGTCGGCTGAGATTGTCGAACTTGAAAATGTATAAATACGATTGGGTATGGGACAAAAGAACATGCAGTGGATTTCTTAATGCCAAGAAACAGCCTTTGCGTTCAAACGAATTGATCAGCGTGTTTTACAAAAAACAATGCACTTACAATCCACAGATGTCACATGACCGAAAAAAAAGAGAGTTTCTTTTATCAAAAGCAACAGGCTCAGAAATATATAATAAAATCCATCCTAAAGAAAGGCATTACAAAAAAGACCAATTGGCATATCCAAAATCCATACTGCAATTTACAGGTGTCGTGAATAATTCCAAGGAGAAATGCGGACACCCAACACAAAAGCCTGTTGATTTGTGTGAATACCTCATTAAGACCTACACCAACGAGGGCGAGACCGTCTTGGACGCCTGCATGGGCAGCGGCACTACTGCCGTGGCCTGCGTCAACACAGGTCGCAACTTCATCGGCTTTGAACTCGACGAGAACTATTGGCAAATCTCGCAGCAAAGGGTATCTGAAGCCAGACAACAATTAAACGATTCAACAATCAACGATTAAACAATGATACTCAACAACCTAAACGAAGCCCGACAATTTCTGCCGTCGGTGAACGTGACCGTCGAAAACGACCGCTTCAAGGACTTCTTCCGCCGCGCCCAAGAATGGCTGGTGGCCAAGGTGGTCGGCACCGACATCGAGGATGTGCTGGAGACCGACATCGAATTGACCTCCACCGACATCCACAAGGAACTGCGCCTGAAGTGCCAGCGCGTCATCGCCGAGAAGGCCTTGCTCGATGCAATTCCTGAGATGGACATGCAGCTGACCGAGGCGGGCTTTGCCGTGCAGAACAACGACAACTTCAGCCCCGCGTCGTCGCAAAGGGTGGACCGCTTGGTGAAGACCCTGCCGGAGCGGATTGCCGCCGATGTAGACTCGATAGTGCGATTCCTGATGAAGACCAGCATCGGCAATGGTGCCTACACCTATTGGCGCAGTAGCGAGCCATTCACATATCTGACAGCGGCTTTCATGCCCTTGTGCGAGGAATACACTTCGTATTGCAATGGGATCCAGCCCGACAGAAAGCCGTCAAAGAACTATGACGATTTCCTTGCCGTCATTCCATTGATGGCCAAGGAGCTTCGCGAGGTGGCCGACTACTACGTGAGCCGTGCCGAAATTGACCGCCTCGTTGAGCTGTATCGCGACAACGACCTGCTGGAAATCCACCGCAAGGCCATCGTATGCCTGAAGACTTGCGCCGTGGCCGCGTTGCGCTACGACATGCCTCAAGCCCGCAACGCTGCCGTGCAAGCCCGCGAGGTGATGCTTGGCAGCCCCGACGACTTCACGGCCTTCAAGGTTTCGAGCGCCTACAACCGCCCGTCCGTCAACCTTGACGGCGGAAAATTGGTGAACATGTTGTAAACCAACAATAAAGAAAGGAGTAAACTATGATGAAGAAAATTGCAATCTGGCTCAACGAGCACGCCGTTTGCCTCGGCGACACAATCAAGGCCAACGTGGTGCACCTGTGGTGCATCCTCATCTCTGCCATCGTCGTAACCCTTTTTGCCGCCCTTGGATGGAAAGGCAAGGCGATGGAGGTGCTGCTGATGGTGCTGCTGCTTGGTGGCTACGTCGTGCCTCCCGTCGTCGAGGCCGTCCGCGCACTCGTCAAGCGCGAGCCATGGACGCCGTGGTATTGGTTCCCGATTGCCATCGGCAACACCATCGGCACGGGCATCGCGCTGTTGGTCAGTCTAATCTTTGGCTGGGCGACGCTATGAAACGGCTGAAACAATGGCTCTACGGCCTCAAGACCGATAAACTGCTGCATTTCATCGCTGGTATGCTGATAGCAGAGGCGGCTGCAGTGTTGCTTGGCCTCGCCATGGGCGGCATCATGGCCGCGTTTTGCGGATGGCTGCTGTCGGTGGTGGTCTCGATGGCCAAGGAGATATGGGACAAAGGTCACGACGGCGTATGCAGCATGGCCGACTTCGCCGCAGGTCTCTTCGGGGCCTTGGTGGGACTGACTGTTATGTTGTTAGTAGTGTTGTTATGAGAATCGACCTGGCAGCCCCGATGAGTTGGGCAGATCTGACCCCCGAACAGATGACCTTCGTTTGCGGATTGCTGTCGGGCGGACTGGCTCGCGAGGAAGTCCTCGTGGCCGCCTTCTGCCATCTCTGCGGAGTGAAGCTGCAACGCAATGGCGACGACTATTGGTTGCTGAATGGCAAGGAAAGAACGCCCATCGGCATCCTTGCCATTGGCGACTTCAGCTCGCGCTTCAGCTGGATACTGGACGACGAACCCGTGGAGCCGCCATGCCCGTTCGGCATCGATCGGTACCTGATTGACACCACTTTCGAGCATTACTTCCGCGCCGACGCGCTGATGCTGCACTATTCGCAAACCAACGACGTGCCGACGCTGTGCAAGGCGCTGAAGGAACTGGAAGTGAACATCGAGGATCCCACGGAGGCGCAAGTACTGGCCACGCAGGTGTGGTGGAATGGCTTCAAGCGATGGATCAAGGAACGTTATCCGCTGGTGTTCCGGGACGACGATGCCGGCAGCACGGAACCCTACAACCCCATCAACGCAAGGCGTAACATCATGCTGATGCTCAATGACGGAAAGCCGCAAGACAACGAGCGAATCGAGCAAAGCAACATGCACGATGTGCTGGCCGCCTTGCAGCACAAGATCGAACAGGCCAAGGAAGTTGAACAACAAATGAAGAAATACAGATGAAAAAGACCCACATCAAAAAAATGATCGACGACTTGGTGAAGTCCGTCGAACAGAAATTCGGCAAGAAATGCGAGCTGATGACCCTGAACATGAAGACCTGTATCACTAAAGAGGGAGAGGTCTACGCACATGTCGACGCCGTCGTTGACATTGAGGGTGACAAAAACAGTTACAAGGTGGAAAAGGACTTCGACCTATGAGAAACCACGAGATATGGCACGAGTGCGAGCATTGCGGCGAGGAATACGACGCGAGGCTGTGGATGGGCTGCTGCCCGAAATGCGGACACGACTACGCCGAAAAACTGTCACTCTGACGTCGGGGGAATTTCCAACCTTTGCAGCCGAAAACATCAACGTTCTTTGAAACCCTTTTGAAGAAGGCCTTCGGCGTTGATGGCATGGTGATATGCCTGAGCCGATGGGCCTCAGTATAGAGCCGCCCAAGGCCATCCATGTTGTTGTTGGAGGGTACAGGCGGCAATCACACGCGCCCAGGCTTGGGGTGCTGTCGTTGCTATTGTCGTAGCGATGGCACCGCCTAGGAAACGAGCATACTTGGGCGCGAAAAACAGGTTTGCCCATTAGCTCAGATAGTAGAGCGCAACATCGTAATGTTGAGGTCATCGGTGCGGTTCCGATATGGGCAACACAGCGGGGTAGAGCAGCGGCCAGCTCGGTAGGCTCATAACCTTCAGGTCGGCGGTTCGAATCCGTCCCCCGCTACAAGGAGAGCGTTTAGATGTCCCGGCAAACTCCTAACCAAACAGGCAACATCAAGTGAGTGAGAATCTCACAAACGGGGATGTCGCCCAGAGGCAGGGCGTGGTGCGTAATGGGTTGCTGACAATAGCGCACCGTAATAGTCAGCATGAGAGACGCAGGTTCGAATCCCGCTTTCCCCGCTACAGTTCCTCGGCAGCACCCCGGGCAGGCTGCCCCGCATGAGTGCCCAACAGCAAAATCATTCACTAACCACGTCCGTGCGCAAAGGACGCACGTCGGGTGAAAGCCCCGCGTTTTTACAAATAAGTGTGTGAAGCTGCTGGTTTTCAACAAACATCTTTTTCACGATGGGGCTGGCAACAGCCCCGAGACAACAAACATTAAAAACAACATACCGTCATGTTCGTCATCTTCTTACTGTTAGCCATCGTAAAATTTGCCCAGCTGCTATTGGTGGGCGCGTTCGCCGCAGGCCACCAATGGTGCCTCACGGCATTCTTCGTCGTCACGGGCATCGCTGCCGCGCTTGACCTGGTGCTGGGCTTGACCGTCATCATCACCAACCGCGAAATCGACAGGAGGGAGCCATGAACGCAACGCAAGTCAAGGCCATGAAAAAGGCCTTCATCGCGCGTATGCTCTTTGCCATCGCCGAAATCGAGGACATGGGCGGGTTCCTGCCTTCGGTGCTGATTGCCCAAGCCGCCATCGAGAGCAACTGGGGCCGCAGCACCCTGTCGGCAAAATACAACAACTTCTTCGGCATCAAAGCCGGAAAGTCGTGGAAGGGCAGGACGGTCAACATGAAGACGGGCGAAGTCTTCAATGGCAAGAACGTGACCATCAGCAGCAACTTCCGCGTGTACGACAGCCTTACGGACAGCATCCGCGACCGTAACCGGCTGCTTCGCACGGCACGATACAAGACCGTGGAACCCGCCGCCACACCACGCGCCCAGGCGCAGGCCATCAAAGACAGCGGCTATTGCACGGCCACTAACTATGTGGAATCTATCATGGCAACCATTGCCGCCAATGAACTGACACAATACGACTGATGAGAAACATATTTTCTGTCATATTGATTTTGAGTTTGGTTATTACAGGCTGCCGTGCCTCGATGGAAGCAGAGACCCGCATCGGGCGCACGACGGCCACGGTCGCCGCCTTGGAGTTGCACAGAGTTGACAGCCTGTGGAGCTCCTTGGTGGAGCGGCTGAAGTACAAGATCGAATTCTACCCAGCGACTGGATTACACACTAACATACAAGAAAGCACTGAGGCCTCCGGAAATTCGCCCCGAGGGGTGCAGGCCTCGTCCCTGCATCCCGCCGACTCGTCCGCTGCCTTGCTTGACCTGCCCACTTTCTTAGGTGGCAGTGGCGGCGGATGCGGGTCGGTCAAATCGATTGAAATCACGGCTTCGCGAGAGGCCGAAACACAATCGTTGTCGCTGACCGACAGCACAGCGGACTGTAAATCCGCAGAGACAATGGAGAGCGACACCGAAAAAGCGTCGGAGGCTCGGCAGGACAATGGCACCGTCGCCACGGTGTGCATTGTCCTTGCCGTGGCCGCCTTGGTATACATATTATTGAAATTCGCACTGAAATGATTGGGAATGATTGAGGAAAAAGAGAGGATATTGATGAAGTATTGCGAGAGTCTTGGCTCGTCAGGATTAACCTATGACACAAAGGGCAAGTATATGGAAGCCGCGACTTTTTTCCTCAACAAGGCGGAGGAGGTTGGAAAAAGAGGTTACGTTATATTTTGCAGACAAAATGCCGAATATATGGCGCAACATCCTTGGACGAAGCCAGCCCTGTGCCATTTCCTGGAATCGCGAGGTGTTGGGTTCCGGAAAGCGAAACAGCCCAGGCAGAAGGCTTTCGATCCTTTGAAAAAACTCGGCCAAAGGCAAAACGAGACACTTAACAAGTTTGTCTTTTGGTTGCAAAACCAAACCAACTATTCGACTTGCACCGTGAAGAACTACGCCGATGGAGTGAAGAAGTATTACTCATACTTCGACGAAGTGACCCAAGAAAACTGCGTCCGCTTTTTGGCACAACAGGAAAAAGACGGCTTGAAGCCAGCGACAATCGCGATTCGTACCACCGCATTGATGAAATTATCCGAGTTCCTGAAGAAACCGATTAAGCTCAAAAGGGCGAAAATACCGAGAACGCTCCACACGGAAAATGTCCCGACGGCAAAGGAATACCAGAGGCTGTTGGAAGTGCTTGATTGCAACGATCCAAAATATGCTTTCATGGTGCGCCTGATGGGCACGACTGGTTGCCGTGTATCGGAACTGCTCCAGTTCAGATACGAAGACGTTGCAAATGGTTCGGTGGAGCTGAAGGGGAAAGGTAATAAATACCGCCGCTTCTTTTTCACAAAAGAGATGCAGAATGCCGCCAAGGGCCGTACAGGACTGGTTTGCATCAACAGGTATGGCGGGCCGTTATCGAGCAGGGGACTGTCCGTCGGACTAAAGAAATGGGCCGAGAAGGCAGGAATTGACCGAAGCAAGATACATCCTCACGCCTTCCGCCATTTCTTCGCAAAGATGTACCTGCAAAAGACAAACAACGTGGTCGAGCTCTCCGAAATACTGGGCCACGATAGCGTTGACACAACAAGAATTTATCTACAAAAAAGCTATGATGAACAAAAGAGAGACTTTAATAGGGCGGTTACATGGTAGCCTGGCCGGTTGGAGAGAGACTGTCGAGGAAATTTTCAAGGAAGAATTCTTTGACGAAAATGGTGTGCTGGATTCTGAATATGCCATTCAAATCCTAAAGTCTGTTAACGAGGCGATGGAGTTTGCCGAATTTGCAACAAAGACATTGTTGCTGAAGATGGGCGGTGCCGTTCCCGAAGCAACCAAGAAAAAAGAGGACATTGGCGCAAAATGGACGGTCGAGGAAATCCTAAAGCATTGCACGTTGAGAGATAACGTGCTCTATTTGCCTAACGTCCGACTCAACAAAAAAGCATATCAAGAGGCTAAGGTGTGGATTGAGGAAGCGGGTGGAAACTGGAGCACCAAGCAACAAGGGTTTACGTTCGACTTCAACGCCGACCGAGTGTGTGGCATGCTTCTTGAAGGCAAGCGCTACAACCTGAATAAAGAGTTCCAGTATTTCGGCACACCCGATGTGGTAGCTGACCTTGTTGCCTCAAAAATCAGTAGCTTGACCGATGGAATGACCATACTTGAGCCAAGTGCAGGCCGTGGCGCACTGGTGCGAGCCGTCAGGCGACGTTATCCAAATGCAGTGGTCGACTGCTACGAATTGATGCCGGAGAATCTGGAGTTCCTTAGCAAAGAACCAGGAGCCAATGTGGTTGGCTGCGATTTTGCAGAGTGCGTTCGCTCGTATGATCGTATCGTTGCGAACCCACCATTCAGCAACAACCAAGATATCGACCATGTGCTTCGAATGTATGACCACCTCAATGCAGGAGGTGAAATGGCGGTGATAGTTTCGCAGCACTGGAAGTTTGCAAACGAAAAGAAGTGCGAAGAATTTCGGCAATGGCTGGAAGATGTAAATGCCGAGATCGAAGACATTGACGCTGGAGCTTTCAAGGAATCCGGAACGACCGTTGCAACAACACTTTTATATTTAAAAAAGTAGAGAACTGAAAACTGACAAGTTATATGATCCGAGCAATTCAAATAGGAAGGGAAGTGGTGGTGATGGTGGGGGCAGAGCGCGATGGCAAGATTGACGGCCTCGAAATGAGGATTGTCCCCCTGCCGATGTGGCAAAAGCTGTACGGCCCGAAAACCGAACAACCGAACAACTGAAAACTGAACAACTGCAAACTGACAACTGATGAAGTACTACAACCCCGAAAACGAGCGTGTGCAATACGTGGTGCGCGAGACCCTGAACGGCTATGTGCCGACGATGCTGAACACCACGACGGGCGAGATGGTGGCCATCACGCCGAAGACGGCGGCGCAATACGGGCTGCGCCTGCCCGATGTGCCGCTGGCGCAATCGTGCGCACGGAGCACGGCTGAACGCTACCTC
>CAMKAR010000008.1 GCA_946410535.1 uncultured Bacteroidales bacterium | reverse complement strand
AAAGGCAGCCGTCTTGCCCGTTCCCGTCTGTGCAAGGCCCACAAAGTCAACATCTTTCTCAAGGAGTACAGGAATAGCCTTCTCCTGTATCGGCATAGGATTCTCAAACCCCAGCTCCTTAATCGCCTTCAACAGAGCGGGATTCAATCCAAAATCGGTAAATTGTGACATGAAATTGTAATAAGGTGTTTAAATGAGGCTGCAAAAGTAGTAATAATTAGCGAATTAAGTGATATTAATGTGCATTTCGGGCCAAAAAAGGTGCAACAAACGCCTCTTTTGCTTATTTTTGCGTCTGAAATGAAGCGAAAAACCCTTCTCATAGTAGTTCTTTTGCTTGTGGCAGGCTCGGTTTTTTTCTGTAGCCGTCGCTGTGGCCACGAGATGCCGGTCATTAATGTTGACAGCATTTTTGTCGACATGAACAAAATCATCGTCGACAAACGTTTCAAGCAGGCCGAAAAGACGTTCACCGAGATGGCGCGCAACGGTTTAAATGGCGTGGTGCTTTATGCCGAGCAGGGACAAATCGTCTACGAGAAAGCTTTCGGTTGGCGCGACCTCAACAGCCGCCACAAAGACTCGTTGCGCATCGACGATGCCTTCCAGCTGTCGTCGGACTCGAAGATGTTCACCGCCGAGGCCGTCATGCTCCTGAAAGCCGAGGGCAAGCTGGACTATGACGACGACGTGAGGAAATATATCCCTGAACTGCCCTATGAAGGCGTAACCATCAGGCAACTGCTCACCCATCGTTCGGGCCTGCCTCGCTACGACGCCATGGCCGACCAATATTGGCCCGATCGCAAGAAACCGTTCTCTAACGAGGCAATGATCAAGATGCTGGCCGAGAAGAAGCCCGACCCTTACGGTACGCCTGACGGCGGGTTTTTCTATAACAATGTCAACTATGCCTTGTTGGCCTCGGTGGTGGAGCGTGCCAGCGGGCAACACTTCGAGGACTTCATGCGCGAGCGCATCTTCGAGCCTCTTGGCATGAGCCGGTCTTTCATCTATTCGATGCGAAACGACACCCTTGTCTCGCTTTATGTGCCCACCGAGGTACAAGGCCACGACTTCTACAGGAAAGGCCCCGCCAAGACGCAAAACGACTACCTGAACGGGGTGATGGGCGACAAGATCATGTATTCGACAGTGGGCGACCTTTGGAAGTTCAACCAGGCCTTGGACCAGCACCTGTTGCTGCCCGACAGCCTGCAATGCGAGGCTTTCATGCCAGGCTCGGCGCAATGGAACAACGGGGAGAACTATGGCTTCGGCTGGCGCATGAGCCAAGAATACCCCGACATACGTTTCCATTTCGGCTGGTGGAAGGGCTATCGCAGCCTCGTGATACGCGACGGAAGGCTCCACCGCTTCTTGACCATCTTGGGCAACACCACCTTCATCATCCCCACCGACGCGACTTTCGGTTTCGTGGCCGACACCACGGTGCGACTGCCAGAGGCCGAGCCGATTCAATAAAAAAAGCGAGGCAATGCTGCCCCGCTATTGGTTGACCGAAAGACTTACTTCACCACCAGCTTGAATCCCACGCCGTGCACGTTCTGGATGTCGATATTCGGGTCATCCTTGAAGTATTTGCGCAGCTTGGTGATATAAACGTCCATCGAGCGGGCGTTGAGGTAGCTTTCTTCGTCCCAAATCTGTCGCAATGCCTTGGAGCGTTCGAGAGTGTTGTTCATGTTTTCGCAGAGCATCAGCAACAACTCGGCCTCCTTCGCCGTCAGTTTTTTGGTTTCCTCACCATTGGTCAAGACATGGCGAGGCGAGTCGAAAGTGAAGTTGCCCAAGCGGAATATGGAAGGCGACGACTGCACATAGGAGCATCTGCGGTGAACGGCCTGTATGCGTGCCAAAAGCTCGTCCATGCTGAAAGGCTTGGTCACATAGTCGTCGGCTCCAATGCAGAAACCTTCCAAAATGTCTTCCTGCTCTTTTTTTGCGGTAAGGAAAATGATGGGCGTTGAAGGATGGGTGCTCTTGATTTGCTTGGCCAATGTGAATCCGTCCATCACGGGCATCATGACATCAAACAAGCACATGTCGAACTCGTTGGAATTGAAGCAGTCCAACGCCTCTTGTCCGTTTGGGCATAAAGTGGTTGAAAAACCCTTGGCATCGAGAAAAGCCTTAAGTATCATACCCAGACTGTTGTCGTCCTCTGCCAATAAAATACTGATTTGTGACATAAAAAAAACTTATAAATGGGTTTAAAATAGACAACTTTTAAAGATTGATTCAAAACACTAACGACGCGGTGCGAAAAATGTTGCGCAAAAATAGGTTTTTTTTTGATATAATTCACACATTCTTAAAGATTTTGTCTTATTTTCGCAGCATCTTAATACTCGAAAAAATGAAAATCGACCTCACACATGTCCTTCCTTTTTTGGACGAAAAATCAAAAAACAACTTAGAATCAAGAGTTTCAACGGTTTACGACACAATTTTCAACAAGACTGGTGCCGGAAACGACTTCCTCGGGTGGGTCAGCCTTCCTTCAGAAATCGACGAGAATTTGCTCACCGACATCGAGAAAACGGCTGAAGATCTGAGGAAAAAGTCGGAAATTTTCGTCGTCATCGGCATTGGTGGCTCCTATTTGGGTGCCCGTGCGGTCATCGAAGCGCTGCAAAACCACTTCGCACAGCTCACTGGCGACAAGCCGCTTATCGTTTATGCCGGCCACAACATGAGCGAAGATTACCTCCACGATTTGTTGGCGGTTTTGGACAAAAAGGACTATTCGTTGGCGGTTATCTCCAAGTCGGGCACGACGACCGAACCGGCCATCGCCTTCCGCATCCTCAAGCAACACATCATTAATAAATATGGCGAGCAGGAAGCCGCTTCGCGCATCGTGGCCATCACCGACAAGGCCCGTGGCGCCTTGAAGCAATTGGCCAACGTGAAGGGCTACAAGACTTATATCGTCCCCGACGACGTGGGCGGCCGCTTCTCGGTGCTCACCCCCGTCGGACTGCTACCCATCGCCGTGGCAGGCATCGACATCCGTCAGTTGGTGGCAGGTGCCATGGCCATCGAGAAGTTCTGCAAGGTGCATCCCACGCCCGACAACCCCGTTTCGCAATACGCCGTGGCGCGTCAGGCGCTCTATGCCCAAGGCAAGACCAACGAAATCATGGTGAACTACGAGCCGCGTTTGGTCTACTTCAGCGAATGGTGGAAGCAGCTCTATGGCGAGAGCCACGGCAAGCAGCACAAGGGCATCTTCCCCGCCTCGGTCACCTTCAGCACCGACCTCCACTCGATGGGACAATACATCCAGGACGGCCTGCGCAACCTCTTCGAGACGGTGATTTCGGTCGAAAACTCGAACCACGAATTGCGTATCCCCATGGAAAACGACGACCTCGACCAACTCAACTACATCGCTGGCAAGCGCATCAGCGAGGTGAACCACAAGGCTGAGTTGGGCACCGTGTTGGCCCACGAGGACGGCGGCGTGCCCAACATCCGCATCGTCATTCCTGAAGTGTCGGCCTACGTGCTCGGCGAATTGATCTATTTCTTCGAGATGGCTTGCGCCGTCAGTGGCTACATGCTCGACGTGAACCCCTTCGACCAACCCGGCGTTGAGGCCTACAAGAAGAACATGTTCGCTTTGCTCGGCAAGAAAGGCTTTGAGGAGCAAACGGCTGCGTTGAACAAACGATTGGGGATTTAATCATTTGGCTTGTAGGGCTGTCACACCGTGGCAGCCGCATAACCAACAGCGGCTGCCATAATATGACAGCCCTACATACCATAATATGACAGCCCAACATTCTGAATTGAAAAATTGTGTATCTTTGCACCCTCAAAACAAAAGATTACATCTAATATGGACGTACCCAAAGACGACGTAAACTCCCAGTTTACATTCACTTACGACGACATCAAAGGCACGGTGCATGTCGTTGACCACCTGACGGGTGAGGAATATGACCTTTTGAAGGAAGACACCGGCTGGTTTGATGCCGAATTCAAGTTTGACGTATAGGAGAAAAAGGATTGCTTGTAGGGCTGTCACACCGTGGCAGCCGCATTGGGTTTTCCCGTCATGCGGCTGCCGTGGTACGACAGCCCTACAAGAACCATAATAATGCTTATTTTCTGGTATAGTTCACATATTTAATTCCCGTCTCCTCCGTAGCAGTATAGAAATTCAGGATTAGGGTTTTCCCATCATCGCTCAAGACAAATCCCTCGGGCGGTAGTTCGTCCATGTAGGTTCCGTCGCCATTTTTCGGGGTAATGGCTCCTGTCTTTTTGCCGTCAAAAGCATACTCGAAATCCATCGCGACATTCTCGAACTCAACAACAGGGTCGGCGCCTTTCTTTTGCGAAACGAATTTCTCTATCAAAAAGCCTTCGTTTTCGCTAGAAAACTGCATAGTAGAATGCCAAGTATAGGTAACATCCCCCTTGGTTCCCGTTCCAATACCTTCCCAAATGGTTCCGACAAGGCTGTTGCTGTTACTCTTTCCTCCATCCAACTTGAAGAAAACCGGCATCATGTAATTGACGCGAACAGGTTTTCCTTTTTGCATACCAGGTTTCCATTTCGGCATCCCTTTGATGACGCGAGCGGCTTCTTCATCGCAACCGCCGCCGATGCCGCGCACAACTTTCACATTGGAAACGCTGCCGTCTTTTTCGACAACGAAACTCACAAACACACGCCCCGCAATTTCCTTATCCTTTGCTTCTTGTGGATAATTGATATTTTCAGCCACAAACTTTATCATAGCTTGTTCGCCGCCGGGGAACTTGGGCATTTCTTCAGCGATTTGATATACAGTGTCTTCTTTGGAAGTGGCTACATCCAATAGCGTTTCGAAAAGGCTTCCTGAGATACTAAAAGTCTCAATGCTGTATGTCGACGTGTCGCCTCTTCTTTCCGTTTCGGTGATGAAGAAATTGTTGCAAGGCGTGCCGTCAGCATTGTAGGAGGTGACAGTCAGTTTTTTGCAAGGCTCTCCTGTCTCTGGTTGGAAACCATCCGAAGTCTCGAACTTGACATAGGAACCATCATCGTCATAAAAGACTGTGTCTTTCAATTGCATAGGAGCTCCGTCATCATCAAAGATTTCGAACCGGCCCATTTCAACCGTAATGGGTTTGTCGACGGTTTTCTTTTCCTGTGCCGTCACTTTCGTGTTGGCAATCAGTAGGATAGCCAACACCGGCAATGTGGCCAAGAGCCTCCACCAGAGACCCTTGGCCTTTTCATTCTTTGTAATCATCTTGATTCTTTTTTTAGTTAGGATTAAACTGAAGTTATTACCAATTCCGCTGAAATCGACAGCCGTGCACTGCTGCAAAATCAGCATCATATAGTTTCGTTTGTCAACGCCGGTGGCCACCACGTCGCGGTCGGCCTGGTATTCGTGAAGGCTTTGCAACTCCTTCTTGTACAAGTAGATGAACGGATTGAACCATTGCAAGACCATCATCACCTCGACGAAAAGTATGTCCCACGAATGGCGGTGACTGATGTGGCTCGCCTCGTGGAGGATAATGTCGGGTGCCACGTTTTCGTTGGGGAAAAAAGCATAGCGGAAAAAGGAGAACGAGCCTTGCTCCCTGCCCGTGAACACCGCCGTGTAGCCCTCGCGCTTCTCTTTGGGCGAGCGGATGACCAAGGCCGCCAACTTGCCCAACTTGATGAGCAAAAGCAGCGCGGCGACACCCACACCTATTAAATAAATGACGGCCAGCACCTGCCAAACCGAGATTTGCGGTCGCACCGCTGTATTGGCCACGATTTCGGCTTCGGGCAATGCCGTTTGTCCGCCGGGCGTGACAACGATCTCGCCGAGCATCGTGCCGCCGAGCAGGTTCTGCTTTAGGCTGACCACCTGTGGCGCTTCCGTGCCCACCCACAGGCCGAGCAAGGGCAAGACCAACGAGAAAAGCATCGCCGAGAGCAAAAACAATCTGTTGAACCTCAATCGGTTGCTATTGATAAACAGCAGCCTATAGGCCAACCAAAGCACCGCGATGGCCGCCCCGATGGGCAGCAGGTGACCGATGATGAGTTGCTGCGCGTTCATAACTTATTTCTTTTCGGCGGTGATGGCCTCGTCGATGGCTTTCTTCATCTCCTCAAGCTCTTCGATGCTGAAGTTCTCCTTTTTGGCGAAGGCCGAGACGAGGTCGAGATACGAGTTGTTGAAATAGCGTTCCACCACGCTGCCGAGGAAGCGTTGCGAGTATTCCTCGCGGCTGATGGCAGGCTGGTAGCGGTGGGCGCGGCAGAAGGTCTCGTGCGTCACGAAGCCCTTCCGTTCCAAGATTTTGATGATGGTGAGCACGGTGTTGTAGGCCGGCTTCGGCTCGGGGAAGGCCGTCATGATCTCGTTGGCGAAGCCCTGCCCGACGCTCCACAGCACCTGCATCACTTGTTCTTCGGCTTTGGTCAACTCTCTCATTGTTAATGAGTTGTCGTCAAGATTCAGTTTTTTTCTACCCATTTTTCTATCCTTTTTTGATGGTTCAACGCTGCAAATATACAGAATGTTTTGAATATACAACTATTTTTTTAGTTGTTTTATTGCATTTTTCGGCGAAAAATATTTTTTTCTTGTTTTTTTGCTCTGTTTGCAAAATAATTCCTATTTTTGCAGCCTCAAAACAAAGAAGCCACTTTAGCTCAGTTGGTAGAGCAACGCATTCGTAATGCGTAGGTCGTTGGTTCGAGTCCGACATGTGGCTCACGATACAAAAAGATGAGTTCCAATCGGAACTCATTTTTTTTGTGTATCTTTGCAGCTCATTCTATTTTGGATATGTCTGCACCAAACAAATTGATAGAGAAAATCGAGGGCTTCACGCGGAAGTACTACCTTAACCGCCTGATACAAGGCGTTTTGGTTGGCGCCGTGCTGTGGATTGTCTTCTACCTGCTCATCAACGGGTTGGAATATTTCTCCTGGTTTCCGCCCAAAGGCCGCTTCGTGCTTTTCCTGTTTTTATTAGCTGGCAGCGCTTTCGTCTTGGTCTATCACTTCCTCATTCCGTTAGTCAATCTGATCCGTTTCCGGAAAAAAATGTCGGTGGAACAAGCCTCGGTGATGATTGGCAAGTTCTTCCCTGAAATCAAGGACAAACTTCTGAATACCATTCAGTTGAGCAACCAGATGGCAGCCGAAGGCGACAACGCTTTACTGGCCGCCACCATCGAGCAACGCAGTGCGCGCCTCTCCCCTATCCGCTTCAGCGACGCCGTCGACTTGCGCGGCAACCTGAAATATTTGGGCATCTTTTTCGGCTTGCTCCTCCTATTAATACTACTGATGGTGTTTTTGCCCTCGTTTGCAGTGCAGCCCACCCAGCGCATCGTCAACTACGAGCAGCAATTTGAGAAGCCCCTCCCCTACCAAGTCGAGATTTTGCAAGACAACATCGAGACCACCCAAGGCAAGGAGGTGAAGTTCAACATCCGCGTCACCGGCGACCGCATCCCCGACGCCTTCTATGTGAAAAGCGAACTCGGCCAGCAACTGATGACCAAAGGCTCGGCCAACGACTTCAGTTACACTTTCAAGAACCTCTTCAACGACTTGACATTTAACGTGATTGGTGGCGAATATACCAGTCGTCCACTCCACATCACAGTGCGCCCCAACCCTACCCTACTCTCCTACCGCTGCGAGTTGCGCTACCCAGCCTATATCCACCGCACCAACGAGACTTTGGAAGCCAAAACGAGGCTCATTGTCCCGCAAGGCACCCAACTCACTTTCAGTTTCACGACACGCGACACAGAGCAGATGAACGTCAGACGCGATTCGCTCAACTCGACTTTGACAGCAAAAGACGATATATTTGAATACCAATTCGTTGCAGCGCAATCCACCAAGTTTGAAGTACAGGTCGAAAACAGTTGGAACCGAACCATCGAGCCCCTACCCTTCTCCGTCGACGTGTTGCCCGATGCCTACCCCGACATCCGCGTCGAGTCGTTCGACGAACAGCTTTCAACCGATGTCTACTTCTCAGGTCTCGTCACCGACGATTATGGCTTCAGCAAGCTGACCTTCAATTGCAAAGTCAAGGAACCCATCGAGAAAAACATAGTCAAAACGGTGCCTTTGGACCTCAAGCAAACGCGCTCTTCGTTCTTCTACCAGTTCAACATGGACAGCCTCGGCATCATGCCTGGGCAGAACATGGAGGTCTATTTCGAGGTTTGGGACAACGACGGTTTCCATGGACCCAAGTCGAAACGCTCTGAGACTTTCACTTACTACAAGCCTTCTGAGGCTGCCTTGGACAGCGTCGCCAACCAACAGTCGGAAGACATCATGGAACGCCTCCAGGAGAAGTCGCAAGAAGCCAACAAGCTGCAAGACGAAATCGAGAAGATGCTGCAAGACCTCATCCAGAAGAAAGACCTGGACTGGTC
This sequence comes from uncultured Bacteroidales bacterium, assembly GCA_946410535.1. Next base: position 12,903 of record CAMKAR010000008.1, on the reverse strand, counting down.
CGACAAAGAGAAGATGAAGGAGCTGATGGAGAAGCAGCAACAGATTCAGGATGAATGGAATAAGCTACAGCAAGAGCAGGAAAAATTGGCCGATTTCATGAAGGAAAACGAAATTGCCAACGAGGATTTGTTGAAAAAGCAAGAGCAAATCAACAAACTGTTCGAAGAGGTCATCCCTGAAGAGCTTCAAAAAATGATGGAGCAAATCGACAAGCTGCTTGAGGAGATGCCACGCGAGCAGATGCAGCAGACCATGCAGGACATCAAGAAGAACAACCAAAAGATGCAGGAGCTGCTCGACCGTAACTTGGCGCTTTTGGAACAGCTGAAGATGGAGAAAGACCTCAACGACCTGGCCAACAAATTGGACAAACTTGGCGAGGAATTGCAAAAGCAAGAGGCTGAAAACCAGCAGAAAGAAGCAGGGGAGAAGACAGACCAGAAATCGGCCGAGGAAGCCAAGGAGGAATTCGACAAGATGATGGAAGAACTCGACCAACTCTTGGAGAAAAACCAAGAGTTGCAAGACCCGTTCGATATGCAGAAAGACGAAGAGATGCAAGAGAGCATCGACCAAGACCTGCAAGACGCCATGCAGCAAGAGCAAAACCAGCTGAATGGCCAGCAACAGCAGTCGCAGCAAAAGAAACAGGACGCAGGCCAAAAGATGCAGCAGATGGCCCAGAACATGATGATGCAAATGCAGATGCAAGGCATGCAGCAGATGGCCGAAGACGCCCATTTGGTGCGCATCCTTCTCGAAAACGTGGTGCACGCCTCGCATGAGCAAGAAGCCTTGATGAACGAAATAGGCAGCATCCGCTCCGACGACCCCTCGTTGGTCGAAAAGATCATCCATCAGAAGGAAGTGGCCGACAATTTCAATATGGTTCGCGACTCATTGCGCAGCATGGCCAAGCGCCAACCGATGATCCAGAACTTCATCTTCGAAGAACTGCATACCATTGAAAACCAGACCGAAAATGCCATGAAGCAACTCAACGACCTAAAACTTTCGCAGGCTTTCAGGCACCAACAGACCGCCATGATGTCGATGAACAATTTAGCATTGATGCTCGCCGAGTCGTTGGAGAACATGGAAAACAGCATGGAATCAATGGGCATGCCGATGCAGAGTTGTCAGTCGAAGCCCGGAAAACAAGGCCAGCAGAGCATGAAGAACATGCAACAACTGCAGCAACAACTCAGTGAACAGCTGAAGCAGATGCAACAGAAAATGGAGCAAGGGCAACAATCGCCCAATTCGATGAGCGAGGAGTTTGCGCGTATGGCCGCTGAGCAGGAAATGCTTCGCCAAGGCATGCAGCAGATGCTCAACGACATGAAGGAAAATGGGCAGATTGGCGACGATGGCCTCAACGAAATCATCAAGGATATGGAGAAGTTGGAGGAGGAGTTGGTGAACAAGAAAATCAACAAGAAGATGATTGAGCGCAGCCAAAGGATTGAATCCCGGATGCTGGAATCGCAGAAGGCACAAGAGAAGCGCGAGCAAGAGGAGAAACGCAAATCGAACGAATACAAAGGCTCACAATTCAACCGACAGATTGATGAGATTCTTTACAAGGAGACCCTCAAGAAAAACCAAGAGTTCCTGAGGACCAACCCGATAGAATACGCGCCTTATTATCAAGACAAGATCAACGAATATTATTTGAAGAAAAACACGCATTAAGATGATCAGATTCAGCACATTGGATGTGGATATGCCGCCCATTGACCCTCAGCGCGACAAGGCTTGGATTGAAGCCGTGGCGGAAGGTTATGGGAAGACGGTAGGGGAGTTGTATTACTATTTTTGCAGCGATGAGAAACTGCTGGAAATCAACAGGGAACGATTGGGGCACGACTTCTACACCGACATTGTGACCTTCCCGATGACCGATTGCGAGACGGTTTTGTCGAGCGAGTTCTGCATCAGTATTGATAGGATTAAGGAAAACGCGGTGACTTTTGGGCGAAACTACGAGAGCGAGTTGCACCGTGTCATCATCCATGGCGTGTTGCACATCATCGGTTTCGACGACCTTACCGATGAAGAAGAGAAAGTGATGCGTGAAACAGAGGAAGAAGCGTTGAAATTATTATTTAAGTAAAAGACAATCAAAAAGTTAAATCAATTGTTTCCCGTGAAACACTGAGAGAAAATGTATTTTGAACCGTATGATATTATCGTGGTAGGAGCTGGTCATGCTGGTTGTGAAGCAGCGGCGGCAGCGGCCAATATGGGTAGCAAGGTGCTGCTCATCACCATGGATTTGCGCTTGATGGCCTCCATGTCGTGCAATCCTGCCATGGGCGGCATTGCCAAGGGACAAATCGTGCGCGAAATCGATGCGATGGGAGGCTATTCGGGGATTGTCAGCGACAGAACGATGATCCAATTCCGGATGCTTAACAAGTCGAAAGGTCCAGCCATGTGGAGTCCACGCTGCCAAAGCGACAAGATGATGTTTTCGGCAGAATGGCGTAGCATGTTGGAAAAGACACCCAACCTCGATTTCTGGCAAGATACAGTGACTGGATTAATGGTGAAAGGCGACCAAGTGAAAGGCGTGAAAACCATGATGGGAGTGGAGATTGAAAGCAAGGCCGTCATCCTCACCAATGGCACCTTTCTCAACGGCTTGATCCACATCGGTGAACAAAGCTTTCCAGGCGGACGAATGGGCGAGGTGGCGGTTCATGGCATTAGTGAACAGTTAAAAGAGGCTGGATTTGAAGTCAAAAGACTAAAAACGGGAACGCCAGTCCGCATCGACGGGAGGACGATAGACTTCAGCAAACTCATCGAGCAAAAGGGAGACGATGAAGTGGTTGGTTTTTCCTATACCGAACCATTCAAAATCCAAAATCAGCGGAGCTGCTGGATTGCGCATACTTCATTGAAAGTACACGAAACGCTCCGAAAAGGCTTCAAATATTCGCCGATGTTCAACGGACGCATCCAAGGCGTGGGGCCAAGATATTGCCCGAGCATTGAGGACAAAATCGAACGATTTTCGGGCAAGGACAGCCACCAGCTTTTCGTTGAACCCGAGGGCTGGACTACCGAGGAATACTACCTCAATGGTTTTAGTTCTTCATTACCAGATTACATCCAATACGAGGCATTGCGTCAGATTGAAGGTTTCGAGAATGCCAAGATCTTCCGTCCAGGTTATGCCATCGAATACGACTATTTCCCGCCAGAACAGTTGTACCATTCCTTAGAGACCAGGCGATTGCACGGCCTTTATTTCGCCGGACAAATCAACGGGACGACTGGTTATGAAGAAGCCGCTTGCCAAGGGATGATGGCGGGAATTAATGCAAGTTTGGCCGTACATGACAAAGAGCCGCTTGTTTTGAAACGCTACGAGGCGTATATTGGCGTTTTGATCGATGATCTCATCACCAAAGGCGTTGACGAACCCTATCGTATGTTCACGAGTAGGGCAGAGCATCGCATCTTGCTGCGACAAGACAATGCCGATGCGAGATTGACCGAGAAATCCTATCAATTGGGTTTGGCCAAAGAGGACCGATATCGAAAGTTTATAGAAAAGCGACAAAAAGTTGAAGAGATCAAGGCATTCTTTAACGACAATTATGTCTATCCTGACCAAATCAACGGATTATTGGAACGTAATGGAAGTACGCCCATCGACCAAAAGCTGAAGTTGTCGTACATCTTGCTGCGTCCTCAACTTAGCCTTAAAGATTTGATTGAAACACTACCAACTTTAGAGATTTACAAGACTAAGAATCGTTTTCTCAACGAATGCCTTGAAGAGGCCGAAATCCAAATCAAATATGACAGTTACATCCAAAAGGAAAATGAACTGGCGGAGAAACTGGCAAGGTTGGAAAATGTAAAACTACCCAAGGATTTCGATTTTCACACGATACAATCCTTATCATACGAATCGAGAGAAAAACTCAACAGATACCATCCCGAAACCTTGGGACAAGCCTCAAGGATCAGCGGGATTTCGCCAGCCGATATCAATGTATTGGCCATATTCTTAGGAAGATAATATTATTGTTTCACATGAAACACGAACAAAGATGAACAACAAATGTCCATGGTGCGGCTCCGATAAGGCACAAATCAACCTTTGGTTGAAAGACGATTTCTTGACAAAAGAAGACTTCCACATCTGCGAATGTTTGAATTGTGGCCTGCTTTACACAATGCCGCGACCTCCGAAGGAGAAAATTGGTGACTATTACAAATCAGAAGAATATTATAGCCACCAGGAAAACAAGAAAGGCTTCATTCCAAGACTATACGAATCCATTAAAAAGGTCAATCTAAGGCACAAATACAAGATAGCAACAAAAGGTTTAGAGGTAGGAACTTTATTGGATATAGGCTGTGGAGTAGGCGATTTCCTTCATACAGCAGAGAACAAGGGCTGGCAATGCACAGGCGTTGAGCCCTCAGATGATGCAAAAGAAATTGCCCACAAGAGGATGAAAGCGCCAATCTATAGAAGCGAGCAATTGGAACAACTGCCTGACAAATCGTTTGACCTCATCACAATGTGGCATGTGCTGGAACACGTCGACGACTTGAAATGGCAAATCGGACAATTGCAAAGACTTGTCAAGCCAAACGGACGAATCGTCATTGCAGTACCTAACTATAAATCATACGACGGACAATTCTACCAAGAACATTGGGCAGCATACGATGTGCCACGCCACTTAAATCATTTTAGTCGAAAAACGATCACAAAAATATTCAAGGCCAACAACCTAATCCTCGAAAGGACCACAAAGTTAGTTTGGGACGCCTATTACATTTCATTCATGAGCGAACAATACAGAAACCATGCCTTTCCTCTGATCCGAGGAGCATTTCGTGGTTTGGTTTCCAATTGCAAGGCCCGACGCTCTGGAGAATGGTCAAGTTTGGTGTACATTTTTCATCCGAAAACAGAAAATCCAAAATAAGGCCGATTTTAGGCCGAATTTCGCGTTTTTGACAAAAATGGAATTACAGATCGAAAAGCCGGAAAAAACCGCGCTAAAAGAAAATTTTACAAATATCTAATAATCAAGACATAGGAGTAGATTACAATAATTCTTGAAAATGACGATAAAGAGAAGAACAAAAATAGGATTAATTCTGATAAGCATAGGGCTGCTGATGGCTCTCATGCTCACCGCTTTCATTCTATTTTCAAAAACCGAAAATTCCATATATCGTCAGATGCAACGTGAAGTGACAAGGATGGACAGCGAAATGCAACATCTCATCACATCGGGACTGAACCACGAAGAACTTGCCAAAACAAACACCGGCTTGACCATCTTTATGAGCGACACATTGGTATTCTGGAACCAGAACGAAGTGAATCCAAAGTTGCTCAAACGACGCATCGCCATAGGGCGTGACACCATCTGTTCGCTACTATCGGGCAATTATTTTGTAAAGTCATACCAAAGCGGACAGATGACTTATTATGTATTCAAGCGTGTTTCAACCACTTACCAAATTGAGAACCAATATTTTGAAAACCATATTTCCGGCCTTTCGCCAATCATAGAAGCCGACATCGACTTTCAGGCCCAAAATGGATTCGAGTTGAAAAACACGCAAGGCAAAAGTTTGAGCGTATGTCATATCACCGGCAACCTGAGACTAAGAGAAACGCTTGTCCAACTTTGTTATATTCCGCCTATATTATTGATAATCGTTGGTGTTCTATTCACTCTTAGAGTCCAGTCAAGAACATCGAAAAAGGCAAGCGGAAAGACTTCACACCCGATAGAAATCGGCATATCGCTTATCATATTAATTGCCATTGCCGCCACTTTCCTATATTATGAATTGGAAAATAAGCGGGAGAACGAACGGATGGAGAAACAAGCGCAAAAGCTTGTAGAGAAACGCGACCGCGCGTTTGAAAGCAGCTACGCCAAATTCCAAGCCCAAATCAAGGCCGACACAACCATTAGGGAAATGCTGTTTGCCGAAAGCAACGTGCTCGCCGATGTCATCTTGGGCTACTCCAAGGAACTGCTTTTCGACGAGACCATGCAGCAATACACCGCCACGCTCACCCTATGCAAACCCGAAGAAGAAATCGCCATACAACCCGAGGGCTACGTCACGGAATGCGATACCTTCTTTAACAACAAACTGACTGAGAACAAGCATGATAGGGTAGGGGAAGACCTGTTTTTCATGGATTATTACACGCTCGACCCCAACTACTTAGGCATCGTCAGGATAGCGTCAAAAGACACATTGCAGCAAAAAACGCTTTACTACGAGTTTTATCGCCCCATTGCGCCCGAGGGGTTCGGCTTCCCACAGCTCTTGCAGGAAAACAACAGTGCAAAACCCTATGAATATTCAGTGGCCAACTATCGCGATAACCAATTGGTGTACAAATACGGGCGTTATGTCTACCCCAACTTCCTCAACAACATGAAAATCAAAGACCAGGAATTTTCATACGGCCGTCAATACAAACATTACGCCATCAAACACGGCGAAAACAACGCCTTGGTCATCAGCACGCCAAAAAAGAGCTGGTCGGAAATAACCGCGCCATTTGCCATCTTTTTCCTGGGTCTCTTGCTTCCTTTCCTGCTCATCGTTTGGATAATAAGGCCAAAATACAGCCACAAAATGCGCGACCGCAGCTTCCGGCAAAGAATGCAAAACGTGGTGCTTTTCACCTTGTTCATTTCGTTCGTCGCGGTTGCACCCATATCGGTGCTCTACATGCGCAGCCTCTACAACCAGAAAACCATGGCAACACAATTCGAGACCACCAGAACGCTATCCATCGAGATGCGCAACGACCTCGATTTCGCAACGCTGATGAGAACCGCCTCGCGCGACACTTGGAACGACATCTTGCAACAATACGCCACCACTTTCTTCACCGACCTCAACCTATACCAGTTGAACGGACAACTTTTGGCGACCACACGCCCAGAGCTGGCCGAATTGAACCTGCAAGCACCCTTGATGAATGCAGACGCTTACCAAAACATACACCGCAACAAGGCGCTGTTCTATACCCACCAAGAGAAGTTAGGCAATGGCGTGTATGAATCCTCATATATCCCACTGACCGACAACAGCGGCAACACCTTGGCCTATCTGAACACGCCCTATTTCTCAAGCACAACAGAGCTGCACAGCGAAATCAAGAATTTTGTGCTCACCTACATCAACATCATGTTGGTCATCCTTGGTATCGCATTGGTGTTTATCCTAAGTCTAACCAAACGCCTTACCCAACCCTTGGCATTGATCCAGAACAAGTTGGGCGACATCAAAATCGACCAAAAGAATGAACCCATCGAATGGGAAGGAAACGACGAAATAGGTGCTTTGGTGAAGCAATACAACCAACTCATCGCAGAATTGGAGAAGAGTGCCGCCGAACTGAAACGCACCACGGCTGAATCGGCATGGCGCGGTGTGGCCCGGCAGGTGGCCCACGAGATCAAGAACTCGCTCACCCCGATGCGCCTCAGCGTGCAACTGCTCCAACGCAACATGGAGCAAGGCAAAGCCACTCCGGAACAGATACAACGCACGACAAACACCCTAATCGAGCAAATCGACGCCCTTTCCGACATCGCCTCGTCGTTCTCGACCTATGCCAAACTACCAGAAAACCATCCCGCGCCGCTGGATTTGGCGGAATTGGTCGGCAATGTGGTGAATCTTTACGACAATGTGGAAAACATCACTTTCAACTATGATTATGACGCTTCGGCATACCACACCTACAACGGCGACAAGACCAACCTCAACAGTGCCGTCGGCAACTTGGTGAAAAACGCCGTGCAAGCCATCGGCACGAAACCAGATGGCAAGATAGAAGTGAGGTTGAAATCCACAGAAACCGCTTTTGTCATCAGCGTGAAGGACAACGGAAAAGGCATCAAGGAAGAGGACAAGAGCCAAATTTTCCTGCCCAACTTCACCACCAAGACAGGCGGCTCGGGCGTGGGCCTCTCGCTCACCTACAACATCGTGCAGGCCGCAGGAGGCACCATTTCCTTCGAAAGCCAAGAAGGGGAGGGGGCGGAGTTTATTATCGAGCTTCCGAAAAATTGAATACGAACCAATATATAAGAGTTTTTTGCGTTTGAAATAACGGGAAAAAATTGATATGTCAGAAAACAGATTAGGATCTTTGGCTAAACAAACCGCCATCTATGGCCTGAGCAGCATCATCGGCAGGTTCTTGAACTACCTGCTCGTGCCCATCCACACCCATAGGATGGCTGCCGAGTCGGGTGGATACGGCATCGTGACCAACCTGTATGCCTATACGGCCCTGCTTCTTGTCATCCTGACTTTCGGGATGGAAACCACCTTCTTCCGTTTCTCCAACAAGGAAGGCGTCAATCCCAACAAGGCTTTCTCCACGGCTGGTCTCTCCGTGGGCTTTGTCTCTTTGGTGTTCCTCCTATTGGTGTCCGTTTTCCTGCAACCTATCGCCTCGGCCTTGGATTATGCCACGCACCCCGAGTTCGTGGAAATCATGGCCATCATCGTGGCATTCGACGCGTTCCAGTCCATTCTGTTCGCAAGATTGCGTTATGAAAACCGTCCCCTCAAATTCATGGCGCTGAAACTTTCCTTCATCATCATGAGTTTGATGCTCAACCTGTTCATCTTCTATTTAGCCCCCTACTTGAAACAGCATTATCCCACCATGATGGAATGGTACCAAGCCAGCTACCAGGTGGGCTATATCTTCATCGCCAACCTGATTTGCACCGTGTTGGTCACCTTCGGGTTCATCCCCGAAATCAAGAAGCTGAAATCAGGAATCGACTTTCCGCTGCTGAAGCAAATGCTGAACTACACCTGGCCCATCCTACTTTTGGGCTTGGCGGGCATCCTCAACCAAGTGGCCGACAAGATCGTGTTCAAGAAAATCGTTCCCGGACTTGAGGGAGAGGAACAGCTTGGCATTTATGGCGCCTGCGTCAAGATAGCGATGATTATGGCGATGATCACACAAGCCTTCCGCTATGCCTACGAGCCTTTCGTCTTTGGCGGCAAGAGCGACAAAAACGACAAATTGCTGCAAGCCAAGGTGATGAACTATTTCATCATCTTCACTTTACTGGCTTTCCTCGCCGTGGTGATGTATATGCCCATATTGAAATACCTTGTTGGAGAAGACTACCATGCCGGCCTGCGGGTGGTGCCCATCGTGATGATGGCCGAAATCTTCATGGGCATCTATTTCAACCTCTCGTTTTGGTACAAGCTCACCGACAAGACCTGGTGGGGGGCCGTTTTCAGCGGCATCGGCTGCGCGGTGCTATTGGCCATCAACTTCATCTTTGTGCCCAAATATGGCTACATGGCTTGCGCCTGGGGTGGCTTTGCGGGCTATGCTACGTGTATGGTTTTGTCCTATCTCGTCGGGCAAAAGAAAGCCCCCATCCCCTACGACCTTAAGTCAGCATTCGTCTATTTCGCCTTGGCTATCGCACTGTTTTTTGTGCAAAAAAGCATTCATATCGAAAGCACCGCCTTGACGTTGGGCATCAACACGGCGTTGCTTCTCGCGTTCTTCGCCTTCATCTGCTGGAAGGAAAAAGACTTGGTGCAGGGTGTGTTGGGATGGATTAGGAAAAGTAGATAAAATGATTTGGAAAAAATGTATTTTTGCATCCCATGAACAAGGAAGAATTATTCGAAATCATATCTTGCGGAGAAACCAGCACCGTACAATTCAAGCAGCAGATGACCACTTCCAAGCAAATCGCCGAGGAAATGGTCGCTTTTGCCAACTGCAAGGGCGGTATTATCTTGTTCGGCATCGAGGACAAGACTGGGCAAGTCATAGGACTTTCCTATCCCGAAATACAACAGATTTCGCATGAGATTTCCACCGCAGCCAATGACCAAATCCGACCATCCATCTATTTGGAAACCGAAGTAGTTGTAGCCGAAGGCAAGCGCGTTTTGGTGGCACATGTGATGGAAGGCACGAGCAAACCCTACAAAACCTTAAACGGAAATATTTGGGTGAAACAAGGCTCCGACAAGCGAAAGGTCGTCTCAAGCGAAAAGATGCTTTCGTTGATGCAAGAGAGTGGTAAGGCTTATGCCGACAAAGAAAGCGTGGAAGGTAGTTCCGTACACGACATTTCCGAAGCATCGATGAAAATGCTGTTGTCAAAAAGATACTCCAAGGAATTGGCTTTGAAAGGCTTAAACCAAGAAACTGCAACCCTTGATGACATGGTTGAAGCCGTGGCTCCAGATTTCACCATTGAGCAATTACTCCAAAATCTGTCACTAATGGATGCAAAAGGCCAATTGACGTTGGCAGGGCTTTTGCTGGTGGGCAAAAACATCAAACGGTTTGTGCCTGTGTTCACGATAAAATGCGTATCGTTTGTTGGAAACACTGTGGCAGGCAACCAATATCGAGACTACATGCCGGAAAGCGAAATGGAAGGCAATCTTCTGACGCAATACACAGCAGCCATGAATTTTATCAGCCGCAATCTGATGACCGAACAAACGGATGATAACTTCAATAGCAACGGACAATTGGAGGTTCCTTTATCAGTGTTCGTCGAGTTGATAGTCAATGCTTTGATTCATCGCGATTATTACCAATCTTCCGCCATTCGTTTGTTTGTATTCGACGACCGTATTGAATTGCATAGCCCAGGCACTTTGCCGTCAGATTTGACTGTGGAGGACATCAAGAAGGGAATTTCAAAACCGAGAAACCAATTGCTTTTTGAGTTTGCTCGCTATTTCCTGCCCTATACTGGCGTAGGAAGCGGGATACTTCGCGTTGCGCAAACCTTTGATAATGTGGACTATTACAACGATTTGAACCTGGATGAATTCAGAATCACCATTCCAAGAAAGAAGAAGTTAATCCAAACCACAAATGTCCCTCACGATGTCCCTCACGATGTCCCTCACGAAAAAGATGGGAAATCAAGACAAGAACGAATTATGGACTTAGTACGAATGAATCCAGGCATTACAAGAGAATTGATGGCAAAAATGTTGGGAGTGAACGCCAAAACCATAGGGCGCGAATTAGCGAAAATGAAGGACAAGATCACCTATCGTGGCTCGGGTAATCATGGTCATTGGGAAATAATAGAATAAACACAAAATCTACAAATCCTAAATCTTTGAATTTTAAATCTTTAAATCTTCAATATGAAATTACAAATCGTCAACCAATCGAATAACCCCTTGCCCGCCTACGAGACCGTGAACTCCGCCGGCATGGACCTCCGCGCCTACCTGACCGATGGCCCCATCACGCTCGAACCCATGCAGCGTGGCCTTGTGCCGACGGGCCTCTACATGGAGATCCCTGAAGGCTACGAAGGTCAGGTGCGCCCCCGCAGCGGCCTCGCCCTCAAGAGCGGCATCACAGTCCTGAACTCGCCCGGCACCATCGACGCCGACTATCGCGGCCAGATTTGCGTCATTTTGATTAATTTGTCCGACAAACCTTTCGTCGTCAACAGCGGCGACCGCATCGCGCAGATGGTCTTCGCCCGATGCGAGCAGGCCGAAGTCGTGCAAGTGGAAACACTGAGCGAAACCGAACGTGGCGCGGGAGGTTTCGGACACACTGGAAAAAACTAAGTACAAATGAAAAGAATATTATTATTGTTGATGTTGGGTGGTTGTATCACCATGGGCTTCGCCCAAACCATGTCATCGGAATATGAAGGCAAGCCCGACAAGAAAAAGAACGCCACCTATTTTTCAAACGGATTGCAAAGCAAGTACCGCGACGACACCGACGGCGCCATCCGCAACTTCGAGCAAGCCTTGCGCTACATGCCCGACGATGCCGCCTCGATGTTCGAGCTGAGCGAACAATACGTCAACGCGGGACGCATGGACGATGCCTTCAAGATGATCCAAAAAGCCGCGCAACTCGACCCCGAGAACAAATGGTACCAGATGCGCCTCGGACGGTTCTACCGCAACTTAGAGCAATACGACGACTTCACCAAATTATATGAAGGCCTGACCGCCAAATATCCCGACGACATTGACATGCTCAGCGACTTGATTGATGCCTACCTCATCACCGAGAAATACGACAAGGCCTTGGAAAAAATGGATGTGTTGGAGAAGCAAATAGGTCGGAATGAGTTGATTACGGAACAAAAGCTGAACATCTACAAACGTCAGGGCAACACCAAGAAACTATTGGCCGAATTGGAACAACTCACCAAAGAGAACCCCGACAATCCCCGCTATTACTCCATGCTCGCCAAGGAATATTCCGACAACGGAAAGGACAAGGAAGCCTTAAAGACCTTCGAGAAGGTGAAGGAACTCAGCCCCAACGATCCTTACATTAATATCTCGCTTTTGGAATATTACGAGAAAAACGGCGACAACGAAAAGGCCTTCAACGAACTGCTTGCCGCCATCCGCAACAAAAACCTCGACTTGGCCACCAAGACCAACATCTACGACTATTGGATGCAGAAAAACGAAGGCTCAAAGCAAGTGAACGAACAGGCGCGGCAATGTGGCGAAGCCTTCATCGAAGCTCATCCCGACAGCAAGTTGGGCCACCTCATTTTAGGCTCGTATTACCTCGTCAAAGAGGACGCTCCCAAATCGAAGGAACAATACCAAAAAGCCTTGGCCATCGACAGCACCGACTTTTACGGCTGGCAAAATCTCATCATCAGCGAGAGCCGACTCAACGAGAACGAAAACGTCCGCGACCATGCCATTGCAGCCTTGAAATACTACCCGATGCAGCCCGTCTTTTATTGGTACGCAGGCGTGGCCAACGCCGTCTTGAGAAACAACGACGACGCCATCACCTACTTGGAAAAGGGGAGGAGATACACCTCCGACAAGCTCCAGATGGCCAACTTCGACGC
>CAMKAR010000007.1 GCA_946410535.1 uncultured Bacteroidales bacterium | reverse complement strand
CCTCGACATGGATGAGGAAGGCTATATCATCACCAAGCCCAAGTCGACGGCCACTAATGTTGAAGGCATCTTCGCTTGCGGCGACTGCCAGGATCGCGTCTATCGCCAAGCCATCGTGGCTGCGGGCACGGGTGCCATGGCGGGCATTGAGGTGGAGAGATTCTTGGCTGAACACAAATGATTCTCCAAACCGAAATAAAGATTCAACCTTTGGAGCAAACCATCCGTTATGGTGATGGTTTGCTCTTTTTGGGCTCGTGTTTCGCCGACGAAGTGGGTAGCCTTTGCCGTGGCTTGGGCTTCGATGCCTTGGTTAATCCTTTTGGCGTGCTTTATAACCCCGTCAGCGTGGCCAATGCCGTCCATCGTTTGGCCAATGGGAGACCTTTTGCCCACGAGGAAGTTGTTAGGGTGGGAGAGGGGTACTATTGCACCTTTAGCCATAATACGACATTTTGGCAGAATACAGAGGAAGCTCTGCTCAATCGTATCAATGTAGACTTGTCGAAAGCCCACAAACATTTTGAAGACTCCAAATGGATCATTATCAGTTTGGGCACGTCGTGGGTGTTTCGCTCGCACGAAACGCATGAGGTGGTCGCCAATTGCCACAAGTTGCCCGCTTGGCAATTCGATAGGATTTGCCTTTCGGTGTCCACGTCGGTGGCGGTGCTTTCGGGGCTGGCCAAAATGTATCCTGAAAAGCAGTTCATTTTCACCGTGTCGCCTTTGCGCCATGTCAAGGACGGCATGCATGGGAACCAGCTGAGCAAAGCTGCATTGCTGCTGGCTGTCGACGAGGTGTGCAAGACATGCAGTAACGCCCATTATTTTCCTGCCTACGAAATCATGCTTGACGAGTTGCGCGACTATCGTTTCTACAAGGATGACATGGTGCATCCCACCGAACAGGCTGTTCGTCACATTTGGGAACGGTTTGTGGATTTTGCTATCGATCCAGTGGAAAAACCCGCGATGAAGGCTGCCGTCGAACTCCAACAAATGCTTCAGCACAAGCCGATGTTTCCTGAAAGTGAGGCTTTCAAAAGGTTTAAGAAGCTGAAAGAAGAGAAAATCAGCGAGTTGAGAAAGAAATTTCCGATGGTTTGCATCGAAAACTTGTCAAAATAGCGCCCAATTCCCAAATTATTCGTACTTTTGCCGCCCAATTCCGCGAAAGGAATCAATTTTCAACACTAATACATTATTAATAAATGACTGACAACGAAAGATCTGGCAAGCGTCCGCGCACCAGAAAACCTGTTGACGAACGCGAAGTGTTCCAACAGAGGAGGTCCTTCAAGTTCTATCACCGCGACGGTGACGAGGAAGGACAAGAAGAAAGAGGATTTGGCGGTAAGCCGAGAGGTGAACGCCGCTTTGATGACGAACGTGGCGACCGCCGCTTTGGCGACCGCAAGTTTGGCGATCGTCCGCGCCGCCGTTTCGACGACGAGCACGACGACCGTCCACGTCGTCGTTTTGATGATGACGACCGTCCACGTCGCCGCTTTGATGACGATGATCGTCCGCGCCGTAGGTTTGACGACAGCGACCGTCCGCGTCGTCGTTTCGACGATGAGCACAACGACCGTCCGCGTCGCCGTTTTGACGATGACGACCGTCCGCGTCGTAGATTTGACGACAGCGACCGTCCGAGGTCTCGCCGTTTTAATGACGATGACCAGCCTCGCCGCAGATTTGATGACGACGATCGTCCACGTCGCCGTTTTGACGACGACAAGCCGCATGAGCGTCGTTTCCACGATGACGACCGTCCGCGCCGTAGATTTGACGATGAGGATCGTCCGCGCCGTCGTTTCGATAACGACCGTCCGCGTGGCGACCGCCGCTTCGACGACCGTCCGCGCCGCCGTTTTGATGATGAGGAAGAACCCCGCCGTGGTCGCAAGGGCTATGTTCGCGAGAAAGACCCGCAGTATGACCGCCCGAAAGCCACTGGCGAAATCCGCCTGAACAAATATTTGGCTGACTGTGGCATCTGCTCACGCCGCGAAGCCGACGACCTGATTAAGGCCGGTTGCGTCGAAGTGAATGGCGAAGTGATTACCACGATGGGCTATAAGGTGAAGACCGAAGACAAGGTGGTTTATGGCGGCCAAACGCTCAACCGCGAGAAGCTCCGCTACATCTTGCTCAACAAGCCCAAAGGCTACATCACCACCAGCGACGACCCGTATGAGCGCGACACCGTGATGGAACTCGTAAAGAACGCTTGCCCCGAGCGCGTCTATCCCGTAGGCCGCCTCGACAAGCAGACCACTGGCCTGCTGCTGTTCACCAATGACGGCGACTTGGCCAAGAAACTGACCCATCCGAGCAGTGAGGTGCCGAAGCTCTATCACGTCATCCTCGACAAGCCCTTGACCAAGAACGACATGTTGCGCATTTCTGAGGGCATCGAACTCGATGATGGCCCCATCGCTGCCGACAACATCGCCTACGACCAAGACGACGACAGCAAGAAAAGCATCGGCATCGAGCTTCATTCGGGCCGCAACCGCATCGTCCGTCGCATCTTCGAACATCTTGGATACGAGGTGACCAAGCTCGACCGCGTGATGTTTGCCGGTCTCGACAAGTACAGACTGCCGCGTGGCGAATGGCGTTTCCTCACCGACCTTGAGGTGATGAACCTGAAGAAGATTTGACCTTGAACGAAATCACCAAACAGTTTATCAGGGAAAACCTGAATGCCGACGTGCCGACGCTCGCCTTGAAAAAGGCGCCCGTCGGCACTGACGTTTCATTGGCGCTACGACAGATCGAAGCGCGGCAGTTGCTGAAAAAGAAGGTGCCCTCGTGGAGCGCGAACGAGGAGCTTCTCTTTCCTCCTCATCTCTCCATTGAGCAATGTTCGTCGGAAGCCAGTGCAAAATATAAGGCAAGCCTGATGCAGGGGCAATCCTTTGCCGACCTTACCGGTGGTCTCGGCATCGACACCTTTTTCATCTCACAGCATTTCCAACAGGCTGATTATGTGGAACGACAAGTTGAACTTTGCGATTTGGCGCGACACAATTTTGCGGCACTTGGTTCACATATCGAGATTTGGAATGAGACTGCCGATGATTATCTAAAACATTGTGGAACAAAGGATTATATCTTCATTGATCCTGCGCGGAGAGATGCGTATGGCCGGAAGACTGTTTCCATTGCCGACTGCACGCCCGATGTGGTGGCATTGCAGGATTTGCTGCTCGAAAAAGCCGGTCGCGTGGTGGTAAAATTGTCGCCCATGCTTGATGTCACGAAGGCTTTGGAGGAATTGCATCATGTGCATGAAGTGCATGTGGTGGCTGTTGCCAACGAATGCAAGGAGCTGGATTTTGTCATGGAACGCGGCTACGAAGGAGAGGTGCAGTGCGTTTGTGCCAATCTGTTGACGCGGCAGCCTGACGTTAGGTTTGCATTGGAGGATGAGAAAAATGCCACAGCCGCATTGGCCGAAACGGTGATGAGGTTTCTCTATGAACCTAATCCGGCCGTGATGAAAGCGGGATGCCACAAACTGCTGACACGGCGATTTGGTGTTTTCAAGTTGCACAAAAACAGCAATTTGTTTACTTCCGACATCTTGGTTGCTGACTTTCCTGGACGTATTTTCGAGGTGGAGGCTTTTGCGCCTTTCAACAAGAAGGTGAAGCAGACGTTGCTTTCGGATGTCGACAATGCCAGCATTGCCGTGCGCAATTTCCCGCTGACGGTGGCCGAGTTGCGGAAAGCGTTGAAGATAAGGGATGGCGATGGCATCTATCTGTTTGCCACCACTTTGAAGGGCGAGAAAAGGGTTGTCATCCGCACAAAAAAAGCCACTTCGGAGGAAGCGGCCTTTTGAGTTTCACAAGTCCATGAGTTATCTCTTGTCGGGGATGCCGAACTTGGTCCACCAAGTTTGGTCATACTTAGTTTTGATGGCTCTCTTCACGGTCTGGGTCCTGTTTTTCAGGAGGTTCAAGGCATCGTGGGCTTCATCGCTCTTCTTGCGAAGCTCTTCATGAAGTTTGTCGATTTCAGCTGAGATGGATTCCAAACGCTTGCAGTCTTCCTCCATCTTTTGCATCACGCTTTCTTCCACGCCAGCGTCGCGTCCGAGGCGTTGATTGCGCTTTACCCCGGAAATGATGAGTTTTGACTTTTCGAGTTGGTCTTTAAAAATTTGATACATAGTTGTTTGTAATTAAGTTCCGTAATTGTGGATATGCTCTCGTTTTCGATTGCAAAGATATAAAAAATTCAATTCCGAACGAAAATTGCATCTTTCTTATCCCCATTCGGTTCATATACTTGTAACGTGCTGATTTCGTGGTTTTTCACATCGTCTATGACCACGGCTGTACGGTAGTCTTTTTCCAATGCCGTCAGCTTGATGCCTTTCATCACGAGGCCGTCGACGTGGCGCACATAGAATCCCCACGCGGGCAGCTCCATGTGTTGCGAGAATTCGGGGTAGGCCTTGGGCATTTCGGGCACCTTGTCCAATTCGTCGAGACCACGATGCGCATAATTGGGATCGCCGCCACCAGGGAAGGTGATATCGATGTTCTCCAAAGTGACATTTTTTATCTTACTGTCTTTCAATCCGATGATGCCGCAAGGCGAGATGTTGCGCGGCAGGTCTTCGATGGGGCCTTCGTATTCGTAGCCTGCATCGGGCTTGTTGGCGGCCACTTCACAAACCATGTTGCGGATGGTGATGTTATGCATGAAGCTTTGCTTGTCGCGACGGGCACCTATGTTGAGGTAGATGGCGTTGCCTACGTTGGTGGCGTAGAGCGAATCGACGAGGATGTCCTCGCAGATGCCGCCGTCGACGCTTTGGATGGTGATGGCACTGCGGTAGGTGTCGTAAACCGTGTTGTTGATGATTTTCACGTTCTTGAAGCCGCCTGCGCCCATGGTGCCAAACTTGATACCGCTGGCGCTGCTGCGTGCGGTACAGTTTCGCACTTCTATGTTTTGGCACAACTTCTTCGCACTGTGCGACTTGAGACAAATGGCATCGTCGCTCGAATTGATGTAGCTGTTGGTCAGGAGGAAACCGTCGCAGTCGACGATGTCGATGCCGTCGTTGTTCCAGAAGGCTGTGCTTTGGATGCGCACGTTGTTGACCTTGACGTTCTCGCATTGGTCGTACATCGTCACCCAGTTGGCGGCGTTGCGGAAGGTGACGTTGTCGACTTCCACATTCTTGCATTCCCTGAAAATCAACAGTCGGGGACGGAAGCCTTCGCCGACGCGGTCGTTGCTCAAACGGTCGTTCAACAGGCCTTTGTGGACGAGGTCGGTGCAGTTGTTGCCCAACTCGCGCCCTTGTCCGTCGATGACGCCACCGCTGTTGTAGTAACCGATGAGCCTGATGTTCTCTACGCCTTCGGCGAGGATGAGCGCGTGGTCGTTAGTGGCTTCGAGTCGGTCGTAGTCGAATGGATTGGTGCTGCCTACGAGCACGGCGCCTTCCACTAATTCGATGGTGACATTCGACTTGAGGTGGATGCTGCCCGTCAGGTAGCGGCCTACCCAGAAGCGGAGCGTGCCACCGCCTTGTTCGGCGATCCAGTCGATGGCATACTGGATGCTTCGCGTGTTCATGGTGACGCCGTCGCTGCGGATGCCGAAGAGCGAGGCGTTGTAGTACTTTGGTTTTTCTTGCGCGAGGGCTTGGAGGCTCGCGATGAGGAGGAGGGTGAGGATTATTCTTTTCATAGTGTTGTTGTGTTTGGCCCCTACACTGCGCTGCGCTTGTGTAGGGTTAATAGGGTATAGTCCCTTCGGGACTGGTAATAACTGTTTTGAAAAGTTTTACGGGGCCGATAAGTCCCATAGGCTGCAAGGGTTGGTCGCGTTTGGGATGGTTGACATAAAGCCAAGTCGTCAAGTTTTCCTCACGGTTGAGGGTCTTGAGGTAGTTGCCCATCGTGGTAATGACGCGGATTTCGAGGTCATTTTGGCCTTCGGTGAGGAAGGGACTGAGGTCGTATAGGCGTCGGCCATAATACCGTACACCAGCAGATTGCCCATTGACGATGACCTCCGAAACACCTTCCACAAGACCTAAATCCAGAATCGTAGAGACGTTGCGTGCAACGTCTTTATCGAAATGGATGTTTTTCCGATAGATGATGGTGCCACAAAAATGTTGGTATGTTTCGCTATCTTTGAGGTCAAACAAGGTGTCGAAATGGGTGGATACGGTATCTTTTATGAGGCTGTGGCATAATTCAATATCCCAATTTGCCGAAAGGTCTTCGTATTTGTCATTGCGAGGAACGAAGCAATCCAGGGTTAAAGCTGATGCACTGGATTGCTTCGTCGTTCCTCCTCGTAATGACGCGAATCGGCGATTGGACCCTCCTTTCTCAAACACGACGAGCACCGATTCCACAGGGCCGAGGTCGAAAGTGTAGCTACCATCGTCGGCCAAAGGCAGGATATAGCGTTCTCCTGTTTGCATGTCCCAGATTTGGGCTTGACGTTTGTGTGTCAATTCCTTATGGAAGGTGATTTTGGTCTGGTGGGCATGGTAGCGGTGGCTGTTGCTGAGCAAGATCATCTCGCTACCGTCGTCGGTGGTGTAGCGGTTCTGCATCACGAAGGGGTCGGGGCTTTCGATGTCGAGGTAATGGGGTAGACTTTCGGCTTTCATGAGGCTGTCGTACCATGGAATGAAGCCTTTTCTTGGTGGCTCGACGAAGACAAACTGTTCCTTGTACTGCATCACTTTTTCCATCGTGGCTTTTACTATGGAATCGTTTTTTTGATGGTTGCCAGGCGTGCCCAACGATTGATAGGGTATGGTATCAATGCAAACGATTTTGCCGCCTGTCTCCACAAATTTCAGTAGTCGTTCGGCGGTTTTGGGATGAAGGCTTTCCACGTCGATGAGCATCAAAGTGTTGTATTTCCGTTGGTTGAAACACAAATTTCCTTTCTTGATTATCGATTGGTTGATGATGTTTTCGCTCACGTAGTCAACGCCGCCACCGCATTTGTTGATGGCTTCCCAAATCATGGTCTTGTAGGGCGCACGGGTGGTGTTGGGGAAAGGCTCGTTTTGCATTCCGATGGTGCTCCACATGTCGTTTTCGGGGTTGAGGATGGCAATGTCGGCATAATAGGTGCCATGTTGCAGGGCGTAGGAGAGCCGCGCCTTGTAGTCGTTGTAGAGGTGGAAATACGGCCACCAGTTGTTATTCTCGCTATAGAATGCGCCATAACGCACCCAACCAGGGAAGGGTGCCTCAAGGTTGGGCGAGTAGTTGAAGCCGTGAAACACGCTGTGGGTCACTCCCGACATGGCCGATTGGTCGCCACCGAGTTTGAGTTGGTCGAGGCCCATGTTGAACACGGTGTAGGTGTTGGTCATCTCCTCGCAGCTGACGGCGCGGTTGCCAGCCAAATGTGCTGCCGAAGAAACAAATTTGTTGACCATCGTGTAGGCGCGACCACGGCGGTAGTCGGCCTCCGACATCTCTTCGCCGGGCTTGTGGCGCAGCCAGTTGGTGGTCCACGACTCGCCCTCGGGGATGTCGTAGTCCATGGCATTCTCCAAGGGATAGAAACCGCGACCGTAGGCTTGGGCGCGGGCTTTCACGCCGAGGCTGTGGCACCATTTAATATAAGTGTCGGTGAAGCGTTCGTGCATCAGCTGGGCCTTGAAGTCCTCAAAGTCGTAGCGGGCGCGTTGGATTTCTTTTTGGAAGTCGGTGGTGACGGGCACCACAGGGTCATAATTGAGCGCGCTACCCATCGAGCCGATCTTGAAGAGGATAAAAGGCAGGTAATCAGTAATGTCGTAGCCATAGCGTTTTTGGAATTCCTCTGCCATGTCGGATGTCCAGTTGGCGCCTTCAAGCTCCATGCTGTCGGTGAAAAGGGCACGGATGCGGCCTTTCAGCGGCCCGATTTGTGCCTCAATTTTTCCCGACATGTTATTGAGGTATTTCTCGACGGCTTCTTTATTGAAATGGTCGAGAACGGGGCCTGCCGCGCCAGGGGCACCGTTGATGACCTCAAGGAAACCGTTGATTTTCACCAAGGCGGCAAGGGTGTATTGGCCTTCGGGGATGTCAATGTTGAAGACACTATCTGTAGCCAAAACATTAATGCCGTCATTGACGTGCGTTGCCGGATTCGGATAAAGCCTGAGCAGCATCAGCTCCTTGGTGTTGCCCTTGTAGGGCGAGCTGACTTTGGGCATGGCCTTGGCGCAGAGGCTGTCGCGAATAATGGTCAAAGTCGTCGGGCCGGTGATGGGTTCGGCATAGTTGACCACGATTTGTGCGCGTTCGTTCTCCTCCAAGAACTCGCCGCCGAAGGGCCAGCCTGAACCTACGAGGAGGTCGCAGGCCATGTCGAGCGAGTCGGCCTCGTCGAAGCACACTTTCAGCATCTCGATCCATTCGGGGCTGAGCCATTGCAACGACGGTTTTCCGAGGCTGTCGCAGTAACTTGGGAAGGCGATGGGGTTGATTTCGACGCCACCGATGCCGGCCTCTTTGAGCAGGCGCAGCTCCCGTACCAGTTCGTTGGCTTCCACCTTGTCGCCGTTCCACCACCAGCGCACAAAGGGTCGGTATTGCGATTCGGGCTGGCGAAATCCTTCGTAGAGCTGTTCCGCCGTCATGCCGTCGGGCTTGGGTTGGCATTGGCAGAGGGCAAGACCCAACGCGAAGAGCAAGATGATGTGTTGCAACTGCTTCATGGAGAATAATCTTGAATGATGCAGCGAAGATAGGAAAAAAACTCGTACCTTTGCACCCCAAATGTTTTTGCATTATGTATGCACTGTTCAAGAAAGAGATAAGCAACTTCCTCAGCTCGTTGATTGGCATCATGGTGATTGTGGTGTTCCTGCTCATCACGGGCTTGTTTTTGTGGGTGTTCCAAAGCGATTTCAACGTGCTGGACGGCGACTATGCCAACCTCGACAGCCTTTTCATCCTTGCCCCTTGGGTGTTTCTTTTCTTGGTGCCTGCGGTAACGATGCGCAGCTTTGCCGAGGAAAACCGAACGGGAACCATCGAGATGTTGGCGACCAAGCCATTGTCGGATTGGCAAATCATTTGGGCCAAGTTCTTGGCCGGCGTAGCTTTGGTGTTGCTTGCATTAATCCCGACTTTCATTTATTATCTATCTGTCTATCAGTTGGGTCTGCCAAAGGGCAACCTCGATAGCGGTGGTATATGGGGGTCGTATATCGGCCTCTTCCTGCTCAGCTCGAGTTTCGTCAGCATCGGAGTGTTTTGCAGCTCGTTGACCAACAACCAGATTCTGGCATTCATCATTTCGGTGTTCCTTTGTGGATTCCTGCTGGTTGGCTTCGAGTTCATCTATTCGCTGTCGTTGTTCGGGCATGTCGACTTGTTCATCCAGCAGTTGGGCATGAATGCGCACTACAGCTCGCTGAGCCGTGGGGTCATCGACACGCGCGATGTGCTGTATTTCTTGAGTGTGATTGCGCTGTTTCTCAGCGCGACGAAATTGGTTTTGGCAAGCCGCAAATGGTAAGAGGAGGACAGAAGATGGAAAACAAACGCAAGAATTTGAAAAGGAACCAGATAACGACTTTCCTCATCACGGTGGTGATTGTGGTGCTGCTTAATGTGATTGGCTCGTTCGTGTTCACCCGTTTCGACTTGACAAGCGAAAAACGCTACACCCTTTCGCCGACGACGAAGGAAATCCTCAACGGCCTCAACGATTATGTCTATTTCAAAGTGTATCTCGAAGGCGATTTTCCGGCGGGTTTCAAGAAACTGCGCCGCGAGACCAAGGAGATGCTCGACGAGTTTCGGGCCTATTCGAAATACATTGATTACGAGTTCATCAATCCGGCAGAGAGCGGCAACGAGGCCGAGATCAGGGAGACCTACAACCAGCTGTATAGGTCAGGGTTGAATCCGGCCGACCTGAACGTCAAGAACAGCGACGGCTCGACGAAACAGATGGTGATTTGGCCTGGGGCTTTGGTGAGCTACCGCAACAATACGGAGATTGCCATCGACTTGCTGGAGAACCAGATCGGACAAACCGACAGCGAGGCCTTGAATGCTTCGATGCAGAACCTCGAGTTCCGCCTCATCGATGCGGTGAAGAAAGTGACGCGCCTGATGAAGCCTAACATCGCCTTCATCGAGGGCCATGGCGAACTGGAAGCGCAGCAGGTTCAAGACATCACCCAGACGTTGTCGCAGAACTACAATGTGGTGCGCCTGGAAATTGACGGGCGGATTGACGCACTTATCCACCGGACGCAAGACACCATGCGCGACGTGAGCGCCTTCCCTTCGTTTGACGCCATCGTCATCGCCAAGCCCACTCAGCCGTTCGACGAGCGCGACAAGTTCCTCATCGACCAATACATCATGCATGGGGGCAAGGTGCTGTGGCTCGTCGAGCCGGTCTTTGCCACCATGGACAGTCTGCAAAACCAAGAGTCGACCGTGGGCATCGAGCAGGACCTCAACTTGGACGACATGCTCTTCAAATATGGCGTGCGCCTCAACCGCGACTTGCTCCTCGACTTGACATGCGCCGCCTTGCCCATTCGCACGGGCCAAGTGGGCGGACAGGCCCAACTCGAGTTCTTCCGCTGGTATTATTTCCCGTTGCTTCAGGCTGCATCTGAGCATCCCATGGTACGCAACATGAACGCCATCAAGGCCGACTTCGTCAGCTCGGTTGACGCTACCACTTCGGCCACTGGCGTTGAGCAGATCCCGTTGCTCAGGACGTCCAACTATACCAAGGTGTCGGGCACACCAGTCTTCATCACTCTGGCCATGTTGCGCCAAACACCCGACCAGCGCATGTTTGCCACGAAAGGCAAGAATGTGGCCTATTTGCTCAAAGGCACCTTCCCTTCGTTGTATGCCAACCGCATCCCGCAGGAAATTGCCGACGACCAAGCGACCGACTTCATGGAAGAGAGTAAGCCTACTGCCATGATTGTGGTGGCCGATGGCGACATCATCCGCAACCAAATCGACATCCGTACCCGAAAGCCATTGCCTTTGGGCTTCGACCAATACACGCAAAACACCTATGCCAACAAGGAATTCATCGAGAACGCCATAAGCTATCTCGTTGAAGGCGAAGGCATGATTGATATTCGCTCACGCGAACTCAAGGTGCGCCTGTTGGATGCCACAAAGGTTAGTCGAGAAAGGGCGAAATGGCAGGTAATCAATACCTTGGTGCCAATTGCCATAATCATCGTGCTTGGAACGGCTCTGGCTTTCGTGAGAAAGAGAAAATACAGCAAAAAATAATTTGTCATGAAGAGAAATAATCGCATTACCATTATTGTTGCCGCCATTTTGGTCGTCATCGCCGGCGTTTTGATTTGGAACAACCGCTACCTCTCGACGATTCAGGGCGAGTCGTCGGATTTCCAAGTGTGGGACACCGCATCGGTCACCAAAATCTATTTGGCCGACCGCAGGGAACGCGAGTCGCTGCTCGAACGCCACGCCGACGGCTGGACGCTCAATGGCACATATAAGGCACACAGCAAACAGGTGAATTACCTGTTGACCACTTTATACAAGATCCGCATCAAGATGCCTGTATCCGTGGCCAGTCACGACAACATCGTCAAGCAGTTGGCTTCGCAAAGCACCAAGGTGGAGGTGTACCAAATGGTGCCCCGCATCAATCTTTTCGACAAGATTAAGCTGTTCTACCACGAAAAGCGCACGAAAGTATTCTACGTGGGCGATGCCACCATGGACAGCAGCGGCACGTTCATGCTGAAAGAAGGTGCCGACAAGGCTTACATTGTCTATATTCCCAGTTTCCGTGGGTTCATCACGACGCGCTTCACCGCCAATCCCGACGACTGGCGCGACCATGCTGTATTCAATGAGAACATGGCCGACATCCAATCCGTCGAAGTCGATTTCAACGAAGATCCGCAAGGCAGCTTCCGTATCGACAACATCGGCAAGCACCAATACAAACTCACACGACTGGCCGACAACATGGAACTGCCTTACGACACCCTGAAGGTGATCAACTTCATGTCGTCGTTCAACGACCTTCGCTTCGAGGCCTTGTTTACCAACACTTTGCCACAAGAGCGTATTGACTCCATTACTGGGTCGCCGTTTGTACATTACGTCGTCGTGACCGACAAGGACGGCAAAAAGCAAGACATGAAGACTTTCAGGAAGTTGGTGCTGAATGGAGTGACCGACATGGGAGGCGACTATGGCGACATCGACCGCGACCGCATGTATGCCCTCATCGAAGGTGGCAAGGACTTCGTGCTCATCCAGAACTATGTGTTCGACAAGGTGTTGCACGACGTACGCTATTTCGAGGCCGGCCATCCCATCCAATATGAGATGGACTATATCGAGGTCTTGGAGTGACCTTACTTCTTTTTCAGCAATCCGACCATCTTGAAACTAACGTCCGTAAAAATGATTTGGGCGTTGCCGTTGCGTTCTATTTGGCGGATGGCTTCCTCAAAGAGTTCCGATATTTGTGACAAATTGGCAGGGTTGACGAAGGGCGCAAAGTTGGCGTTGAACTTTTTCTCGTCGTCGGGTAGCATGACGATTCCGGCTAAGTTGTTGTTGAACAACAAGGCGTTGCGGATGATGCGCAGACCATAGTCCAAAAGCTCCTTTTGTTTTTCGCGTCCGATCGACTTGATGTTGGCCGAGAAATCGATGATTTCGGAATAGGCCGCACGGAAGCAGAGGCGCATCCATTGCTGGAAGGTGGTGAAAAAGTATTTCCTGTCCTCCGATTCCTTGACCGAATGGCAGGCGTTGAGCCAGTTGCCTTCCGAAATCATGGCGGCGTTGTGGGCCTGCTGCGGGTCGCAACCGAGGCGAGTTTGCAATGCTGTCTCGATGGCCGACGGCGCAATGGCAGGAATCTTCACCAAAACCGTCCTCGACTTGATGGTGGCCAATAGCTCTTCGGCATCTTCGGCGATGAGCAGGAAAACGGTCTTCTCGGGCGGCTCCTCAAGCAGTTTCAGCAGTTTGTTGGCCGTGTCGGCACGCATCTTTTCGGCCATCCAGATGATGGCGATCTTGTACTCGCCCTCGTAGGATTTCATGCTCAGCTTGCGCAGCAGCGAGGCCGCGTCGCGCACCGACATGTAGCCCTGCTTGTTCTCCACGTCGAGGAAACTGTACCAACTCGAAGTGTCGACATAGCCTTGGTTTTGAATGACATAGTCGCGCCATTCTTCCATGAAGAGGTCCGACTCGGGGTTGCTCTTTATCTTTTTCGTTGTGGCCGTTGGCACAACGAAATGCAGGTCAGGATGGGCTAATTTCTGCATCTTCTGGCAGGTGGGGCACACGCCGCAACTGTCGGTCTCGGTGCGGTTTGGGCAGAGGATATATTGCGCGTAGGCCAAGGCCAACGGCAGTTTCCCGCTTCCAGATGGCCCCAAAAAGAGTTGCGCGTGCGAAACGTGGTTCTCCCTCACGCTATTGATCAGCCTTTGTTTGATGGCACTTTGCCCTATGACGTCTTTGAATTGCATAGCTATTCTTGCTTGATGAACAAAAGACAGGTTGGTGTCTTGGGATTCTGATGGCAAAAATACGAAAAAAATCAAATCACGCGCTCTTCGACGATGCGCCATTCGCCTGGTTGCAAGTCGCCCAATGCGATGTTGCCGATCTTCACGCGGATGAGGCGCAGCGTGGGGAAGCCCACAGCAGCGGTCATGTGGCGCACCTGGCGATTCTTGCCCTCGATGAGTGTCAACTGAACCCAACTGGTGGGGATGTTGGCACGATAGCGGATGGGCGGCACGCGGTCCCAGAGGTTGTCGGGCGCGTCGACGATTTGTGCTTTGCAGGGCTTGGTTCGGTAGCCTTTGATGGTTACACCTTTTATTAATTGGGCGACGGCCTCCTGCGTGATTTGTCCATCCACCTGAGCGAGATAGGTGCGTGGATGCTCAAACTTGGGGTCGAGCAATTTCTTGATAAGTCGTCCCTCGTCGGTGAGGAGCAAAGCCCCTTCGCTGTCGTGGTCGAGGCGACCGGCGGCGTAAACGCCCGCAGGGAAACCGAACTCGTCGAGTGCCCGATGTCCGGCTTCGGGAGTGAACTGGCTGAGCACACCAAAAGGCTTGTTGAAAAGAATGACCATGCTGCAAAAGTACATTTTATTTTCTTTGAGTGCTCATTATTGGATAAAATCCGTATCTTTGCAATTTCAAACCCATGTTTCGACGGACTATCTAACCATGCGACAAGTAGTAACAAATGAGGATTTGAAAAAGGCCTTGGGTCTCAAAGGCTTCTTCGGCACCTGTGTGTCGGGATTGGCCTATGGCTTTTTGGGTCTCGGAAAAATCAACAGGTTGTTCGACGGCGCGGCTGATTATCAAGGCCGTGAGTTTGCCGACCATCTTTTGGAGAACATGAACATCACCATTGATGTCAGCCCCGAGCAGTTGGACAACATTCCCAAGGAGGGTGGCTTTGTGGTGGTGAGCAACCATCCCTTTGGTGGCATCGAGGGCGTGATGCTCTTGAGCGCCATCGCCAAGGTGCGTCCCGACTTCAAGATCATGGCCAATTTCATCTTATCGCACATTCCCAACCTTAGCGAGTGTTTCTTTGCCGTCAACCCGTTCGAGAAGAACCCCGAATGGAAAAGCAGTGTGGGCGGCATCAAAGGGGCCATCTTGCATCTTGAGGCGGGCAACGGATTGGGCGTGTTTCCGGCTGGTGAGGTGTCGCGCTATCATGGCCACGACTACCCCGAGGACTTGCCGTGGAGCAATTCCATCGCACGCATCATCAAAAACGCCAAGGTTCCGGTGATTCCCGTGTTTTGGGAAGGCTGCAACTCAAAGCTGTTCTATGCGGTCGATAAGATCCATCCTATGATGGGCACGGCCCGACTCTGCCGCGAATTGGCCAACAAGCACGACCAACGCTTCAACCTCCAAATCGGCAAGCCGATTTTGCCTGCCGAGGTCGCAGTCTATGAGAAGCCTACCGACTTGGCGGCCTATCTGCGCAGCCGCTCCTACGCCCTCGAAGCCAACATACCTGCCGCTGCAGTGGAGCAGAAGCCATCGAATCTTGCCGAAATCGACGGGCCTTCTGAACTGTCGCTGATGCTGGCCGAATTGGAAGCCATCCGCGACAAGGCTTTCTTGTATTCAACAGCTAATTTTGACTGCTATTTGGCTGATTATGAAGATATTCCTAATCTAATGCACGAAATCGCACGTTTGCGCGAGGAAACGTTCCGCGCCATCGGTGAAGGCACGGGCAAAAGCCTCGACCAAGACGAGTTTGATGCGCATTTCAAGCAGATGATCCTTTGGGATACGGCCAAGCAAAGGATTGCTGGCTGCTATCGCCTCGGCATTGGCAGCGAGATTGTCCCGAAATTCGGTATCAAAGGATTCTATATCAGCACATTGGTGAATATCAAAGAGTCGTTCTCCGACAAACTGGCACATACTATCGAGTTGGGACGTTCGTTCGTTGCCCTCGACTACCAAAAAGAGGTCCTCCCGATGATGCTGCTCTTGCGCGGCCTGTCGGACGTGGTGGTGCGCTATCCCGAAATCAATCATTTCATCGGGCCGGTGAGCATCAGCGCGTGGTATCCCAAGTTCTATCTCAGCCTCATTGCGCGTTTCGTCTCCGAAAAACATGCGGTTGAGGAGGAACTGAAAGACCAGGTGACGCCAAAGACGCCTTTTGTGCCTGATTTCCTCAAGGTGGATGCCGATGTGCTGCTGAAAAACAACATGAACGGCGTCGATAAGTTCGACAAGTTCCTCTTCCGCCTCAGCAATGGCGAATACCGCTTGCCGACGCTGTATAAGAAATACCTGAAACTGAATGCCAAGTTCCTCTGTTTCAATGTCGACCCCGATTTCAACGACACATTGGACAGCCTGCTTTTCCTCACTTTCACCGACTTCCCGGAGGACGAGGTGATGCCGCTTTTCCGCGACAGCAGCGACGAGGAGAAGGAGACTGTCAGGAAACGATTCGGGTATATCTGATTTAGAATAAAACCAGCAAAACTTCAAAAAAACGTAGCGGCTTCACAACCGTGTCGCTGCTTGAAAGCATGCCGTTGGCTGCTTTCCATACGGCATTATTGTTTTAAAGGTTTTGTGGGTTTTGTTTCCAAAAGAAGTCATTCTTCTTCCTCGATGGTTTGCGCAAAGAAGGTGAAATTTACCTTGCCGTAATGCCTTTGCTCCATGAAGTGCGGGTGCTCCTCAAAAGTTTGGTACTTGTCGTGTTCCAATACGAACATGCCGCCTTCGCGCAGCAGGTTGTGATCAAAAACGAGACGCACCAGCTCGTTGTAGTGCTCGCAGTCGTAGGGTGGGTCGGCAAAGATGAGGTCGTATTGCATCTGGTGTTTGTCCAAGAAGCGGAATACATCTGAACGGACGACAAGCAACTCCTTCATGCTGAGTTTGTTGGCGGTCTCACGGATGAATTTCACGCAGCCAAAGTCCTGGTCGACGGCGACGACTTTAGGACAGCCTCTCGACACCAATTCGTAGGAGATGTTGCCTGTGCCGGCAAACAAATCCAAAGCTTCGGTCTCCTCGAAGTCGAAGTGGTTCTCGATGATGTTGAACAGGCTCTCTTTGGCCATATCGGTGGTGGGACGTACGGGCAGGTTGGCGGGGGCAACGATTTGCCTGCGTTGGTATCTTCCTCTGATGATTCTCATTTTTTTGACTACGGGACTTGGGACGCGAGACTACAAGACTCGCTGTTCTATGGTTTGTTTTGTAAATGTTTGGTAATGAATGTAATAGTATTGAAACGGGACTTCTTTCAAGGCTTTGCTTACGCTCAGCTTATGTTGGTATTCGGCGAAGCTCAGGTCTTTGACGTAGCGTCCGCAAAGGTCGATGATTTCCGAAGCAGGACGGATGAGACCCGAGAAACAAACGGGTGTGTCGTGACCCGAAAGGCCATATTGTTCCATCGCAAACAGCATGAAATAAGCGAAATCGTCTTTTGTGTTGAATTTGAAGTTGTTGAAGAAGAGCAACTTGCCTTCCTTCTTGATGACCATGTCGAAGTCGCGGATGCGAACAAGCACGAAGACACCTGAAGTGGTATCGTTTTGCATCACGCTTTCGATGAATATGCTGCTTGTGTGGCTGAACATTGCGTTGGGCCATTTGGCAGCCAGCTTTTCTTGTAGTGCTTTGGGCCAGGCCGTCACGTTGTGGCAGCTTGCCGCTTTCACTGGATCGGCGATGACGGTGTAGCCTTCTGGGATTTGGAAGCCGAATTCGAGGTATTTGGTTTGGTCGGCAGCATCGAACAGGGCATCGGGGACGAGGGTGCATAGGCGGTTGTCGGCGAGGCAGGTCACTGCGTCGAAGCCTTTGTCGTTCAATCCTTTTGCTTCGAGGGCACGCTCCAAGGTGCGGAAGAGGTCGCCGCTGTCCGAAAGCAGGTCGCTTTGGTAGCATTCCAAGGCGACGAGCGTTTGCGTTGTGGTGTCGAGGAGGGCATAAGAAAGACCACCCAATGCGAATTGGATGGTCAGTCGGTAATGCGATGACTTCTCGGCATCAAACTCTTCCCCAAAAGTGGAGATATAAGGATTCAATGATGCCGCCATTCATCCTAATGGTTTAGAGTTTCTCCCAGTTGCCGTCGGTGGTGGCTTCTTCCATCGAGCCTACTCTCAGGCCGGCGTAACGGTTGATGCTTTCCTTTTCGGCCTTGGCGTTGTCGCGGCGTTGGTTCCATTCCTTCTCGCTGAAGTCGCTGCCAGGTGTGGCCAAGTAGACCTCGTAAGGCGTGCGAGCTTCGAACACAGGGATTTCGATGCCGTTGCGGGTGATGGTGCTGGCTTCGAGCTCAAAGCTTTCGTGGTTGGGTGCGAAAGGCACAAATTTGATGTCGTTGATGTTGAAGCTCTCGCGTCCGGCTCTGATGGAGTCCATCACCTTGACGTAGCCGAGGGTGTCGTTGATGGTGCGGGTGAAGGTGGTGTCGGTCGGGTCGGGCACGATCTTCACGATCGGGATCTCGGCGGTTTGGCAGAACTTGATGAGCGTGTCGAAGCTGTTCGTGTACTTGCTGTTGGCATTTTTGTAGAGCACTTCGGCGTTACGGATGTCGATGAGGCGTTCAACGACTTGGGTTTCACGGGCTTTCTGTTCGCTATTGAACTTGATGGGAGCCTGGATACTCTTGACAATCTGGATTGCTAAAAACACAACAACGGCAAAAAGCACGATGTTGATGACGATGGATAATCCTTTTTTCATTGTAGTATGGTTTTCTAATTATTTACTCTTTTCTGTGGCCGCAAAGTTAGGATTTTTTCTTTTATGTAGGCCAAAAAAAATCAACTCAATTTAAAAATGGATTTTATGGAAGTTTAAGTATTTGTCGTCCAAATAATTGCGAATCTTGTCGGCAATGACGATAAAGATTTGCAGCTCGTTTTTTTCGAGCCAATCGGTGGCATCGTCGTCGCGATTGATGGCTTTTGCGAAGGCGAGGTTGACATCAAAATGGTTTCGGATGAGCCATTCTTCGGCCTTGGCTTCCTTGTCGATGACGCTGTCGATGGCGGCCAATTGGGGGAATTTGTGTTCCATCAGCCAGTCTTTGGCCTTGGTGTCGCCTTGTATGGTTTGGCTGAGGGCGACAAGCTCGGGATAGCCGTTGCGCATCAGCCAGTCGCTGAATTCGTCGCCTTGCTCCGGCTCGAAGGTGCAGGCAAAAGCCATGAGGATTTTTATGGGGTAGTGGGTCATCTCACCGCAAAAGTACAACTTTTTTTCTTTGTGGCGGGTCTTTTCCTCTCGCAGAAAAACGCAGAATCTTATATTTTTCGGCGAAAAAAATGAAAAACGCCCCAAATCATTGTCGATTGGAGCGTTTTTATCCTATTCTTGTTCAATTAATGGAACATTTCATCGGTAAGTTTAAGGGTGTAGTATGTTGACCCTTCGGGTGCATCCCAAGCCTCACGAGTGAAGAAATAGCGCTGCGCTTCGGTGGCTTGTTCGTCGTGGCGGTAGGTGATGGTCGCTACATTGCTTGGACGACGGATGATTTGCACGCTATCGTAGGTAAGCTTCAAAATGTTGAAGGCTTCTTCCTCGGTGTAGGCTCCGTAAGGGCCGCCGTGTCTTCCTTGATAGCATACACTGACCTGGCTGTGGACATCACCCGAAGGCGAAGTGTAGGGACAGGTCATGGTGGTTCCGGTTGTGTCTTTCCAACCGAGGAACACGATGGTGTCGTTTGATGGGTTCTCGATGTTGAAGTCGGCATTGAAGAACCACTCGCATGAGGTCATGCAAGGAAGCATGAAAGCCATTGCTGCCAAAAACACGAGCAGCGTTCTGAATTTGGTTTTTTTGTTGTTCATAAAACTTTAATTTAGGTGTTTGTAACTGGTTTGAAATTCATGCTGCAAAAGTATAATGAAAATCCGTAACTTTCGCAATATAGAAGATCATTACAAACTCTTTGGAAGAGTTTCGGTTGTTTTCCAGAAGGTTAGAAAAACTGATTACAACTTTTTGTGTGAGAGATTGGCGTTTTCCGGCGCCGGTACCTTTGTACTTGCTGCGCGCGGTGTTGAACTTGTAGCGCACGGTGAGGCCTATCGCGCTTAAATTAATCTTCAATCCACGAAATGCTCAGTTGCTCAAACAGATAAGGGATGTGGGCATAGGTGTCATCCTTAAGCCCCAGCCGCACCATAATCAGATTCTTGTAAGGATTCACATAGAGTACCTGTCCGCGGATGCCCATAGCATAATAGCCAGGGAACTCTGGCTCATCGGCTCCGATGCAACTGGTGTTGTACCAACAGAAATGGTAACCCTCATTGTCCTGCGAATATGCTGTCGATTGTTCAATCCACGAATCGCTCACAATTCTCTTCTCGTCATATACGCCACGATTCAAATACAAGCGGCCGATTTTGGCAAGGTCGCGCATCGTCAAGGCAAGCCCGCCGAAAGCGTGTGCCGTGTGGTGCTTTTTGCTGTCATAATTTATGTAGGCCGGCGACTCCATCCTGAGTGGCGTCCAAATCTTTTCGCAAAGGTACTCGGCATAACTCCTCCCAACCGCTCTTTCAATAATGATCCCCAGCACTTCGCTTGTCATGCTGTCGTAGTTATATTCCGTGCCGGGTTCGCATCTGAATTTCAGCTTCCTAATCTGTGCCATGATATTGCGGCCATAGTTCAACTTGGCCATTGCGTTCAGGCGCTTGATGTCTTTTGTTTTTAGGCTCAGCGAATAGGTGTCGTCGAAGTCCAGACCGCTCCGCATATCCAGCAGATGGCGGATGGTCAGTTTTTGCCACATCGGGTCTTCCTTCTTCAGTTCGGGAAGGTAATCAGTTACGGCATCGTCAACACTTTTGATATAACCTTCGTCCACTGCAATCCCACAAAGAAGTGAGGTGACCGACTTGGTCACAGAGAAAACGCCTGCAATCTTGTCGGGGGTGATGTCTCCCGTACATTTCTCATAAACGATGCTGTCATTATGGATGATGAGTACGCCCTGCGTCTCCGTCTTGGGTCCGATGGCTTCCCACATCGTACAGTTTGAATACATCCGGCCCTGATTAAAGAAATGCAAGGTGTCAATCCAATCAGCCTGTTTGGTTGCGCGGCAAAAAGTAAATACATCAGAACGATTGACGATGGTATCCTTCAGTTGCTTCTCATAGCTGAAACTCGTTGGTCCATAGGCCCCATCAGCCAAATAGCCCCGTACAATCGAGCAGGATGTAAACAATAGCAACGAGAGAGCCGAACAATGGATTATTGCTGTCTTGTGTTTTTTCATTGCGTCAGAAACTTGATTGTTGAACATGAGTGATACGGATGTGCTTCGAGAAAGTTACATCTTCGGTTTTATTTTTGCTGCAAAAGAAGAGAATCGCTACGACAGCATCGCTACCCAAATGGGTGAAAGAGTTTGCCAAAGCGAAGAATTACCCATTGGGGTAAGGTTAATTTTGTACTTTTGCATGCAAAACAAAGCAGAGAATGATTCAAAAAGAGGATTTTTTCATCGGGGCAAACCGTGTGGAAGGCATCACCGAGGAAGATTACTTGCGGGCGAAGCCTTATATCGAGACAGCACAGGCCTTCGCACAGACCACGTACCAAAGCATCTACATCATTGATTATTTCAAGAAGAATTTTCTGTATGTATCTGACAATCCGATTTTTCTGTGCGGTCGCACTGCCGAGGAAGTGAAGGCGATGGGCTATGGTTTTTATATGAGCAATGTGCCCCAAGCGGAACTGCCCATGCTGACAGAACTGAACCGCGCTGGTTTTTCAGCCTTTAATGCCACGCCTCGTGAGGACAAAATGCGCTGCCTGATGTCGTATGATTTCCATATCCTTTCCAATAAAAAGAAACTGCTTGTCAACCACAAGATTACACCGCTTTTGTTGAACGAATTGGGGCAGGTATGGTTGGCGCTTTGCACAGTGTCTCTCTCCTCGCACAAGGAGGCTGGACATATTGAATTCCGTCGGATGGGAACGAGTCAGCATCAAGTCTATTCCTTGACCGAGCACCAATGGATTCCACAAGAGGAAATCAGGTTGAAGACCGAGGAAAAGGAAGTTTTGGTGCTTTCGGCGCGAGGCTACACGATGAAGGAAATCGCCGAAAAGGTATGCAAATCCATCGACACGGTAAAGTTT
>CAMKAR010000006.1 GCA_946410535.1 uncultured Bacteroidales bacterium | reverse complement strand
GCAACATGATCATCGGGGCCATCATCCCGCTGATTCCCGGAATCGCTTTCACCAATGGCATTCGCGACATGGCCAATGAGGACTTCATCGCAGGCACCACGCGACTATTGGATGCCATGCTGTCCTTCTTCTGCATTGCCCTCGGCGTGGCCTTGGCCTTCATGCTCGACGGAAATGTGTTCGGTCAAATCTTGGAATTGGACGAACTCGTTGCCGACCCGCAAACATCAGGCTTTGTCGTACAGCTCGTCGCCGCCTATTTGGGCACGATGTCGTTTGCCGTATTGTTTGGCGTGCCTCGTCGTTATTATATCGATGCTGGCATTTGCGGCACGTTGGGTTGGCTGCTCTATCTCATCTTGACCCGTTATTCGGCCTTCTCGCCAGTCGAAACGATGTTTACCGCCACGGCATTGGTCACCATGGTGGCTTTGTCGCAATCAACGGCACGAAAGTGTCCCATCACGGTGTTCCTCATCTGCGGTATTTTCCCCTTGGTGCCAGGCGCAGGCATCTTCTGGACGAGTTATAATATCGTCTCCAACCAACTTTCCGATGCTTTGCAAACCGGTTTCGGTGCCCTGAAAGCCACCGTTGCCATCGCTTTCGGCATCCTCGCCGTGATGGAAATCAACGGGAAGGGTAGGATAAGGCAGTGGATTGATAAAAGGAAAAAGGGTTAAAAAGACGAATTAAACGTTATTTTTTACTATTTTTGTGCAACAAATAAAATAGGAAAATCATCTAAAACACATTCACTATGAAAAAGATTCTCTTTACATTCGTAGCGCTGCTGATGTCGTCGGTGATGATGGCAGGCAGCCTCGTAAAAATCTCTTACTCAGACCGTTCTGGTCTTGAAAAACTCTTCGCCGACCCGAATCTGACCATCCATTACTACAACAATTCGGAGGTCTTCGCCACGGCTGAACGCTTCGATGCCCGAATGATGGTCATGATTGACGAACAAGCATTTGACCAAGCTGGGGTTTATACCTTGATTTATTGCCCTGAGCAAAATCAGCAGCAATATCTTGCTGAAAAACAAGTCAATGCACTGAACCAAACGGAAAATTACGTCGTCGTGAAAGGCATGGCCGTTCCCTACAAAAACGATGGAGCCGTGGCCATCTTCAACAAGGAAGCCCAACTGCCCAAGCTAACCCGCGACTTCCCCGTAGTGACGGAAGAAAACGCCATCATCCGAGAGATGATGAACCAAGTGAATATGGATTCGCTTGAGGCCACGGTTCAGCATCTGCAAGACTACCAAAACCGCATATGGAACTCCGACAACGCCTTCACCGCTTCCGACTGGATTGCCGGCCGCATGGAAGCCCTCGGATTGGAAGTGGAGCAACAAGCTTTCAACGCCAATACATGGATGGGTACCGGTGCGGCTGCGCCCAACGTGATTGGTATTCAACGCGGCACGAAATACCCCGACACCTACGTCGTTTGTGGCAGCCACTTCGACTCGTTCTCCTACGAAGCCATGTACGGCGGTGGCACTTGCCCTGGTGCCGACGACAACGCCACGGGTGTGGCCTCGGTGTTGGAAAGCGCCCGCATCATGACGCAGTACGAATTTGAGTATTCCATCGTCTACTGTGCCTACGGTTGCGAAGAAATGGGACTCTACGGTAGCGAAGCCTACGCCTCGCGCTGCCAACAGGAAGGCATGGACATTATCGGCTATTTCAACAACGACATGAACGGTTACCTCAATCCTGGCGATCCGATACATATTGACTGCATCTATCCCAATGCCGTTGAGCCGATTGGCACTTATTACATGAACGTTGGTGAGGTTTACTTCCCCGAACTTCCCATCCGCCACGTCAACTTCAACGAGGGCGACAGCGACCACACCTCTTTTAATAATCATGGCTACATGGGCATCTATCCCTTCGAGGATTACCAGAACCACAGCCCTTACATTCACACGCCCAACGACATCATCGGAACGAGCGTGACGAGCTTCGAAATGTCGCAACAGTTCTGCCAGATGAACATCGGTTGCCTGGCTGAGATTGCCACGGTTATCGATAATAATCCAACTGCCATTAATGACTTGGCGAGCCACAATGCCCATGTTTATCCCAATCCTGTTGAAGGCCAGCTGAACGTCAAGGCGGAGGGATTGTTGCATGTGGCCGTTTATAACTCAATAGGGCAACAGGTCGTTACCGTAGAAGCCTACGAAAACCAATGCACGATTGACATGAGCGATTATCCCGCAGGACTGTATAGCCTGCAAATGGTTAGCAGCAAAGGCATAAACAGTAAAAATGTGATTGTCAAGTAATTGACGAAATAGGGAAGAGGCGTAAAAAGTAAAATCGAGGTTGATTCAGAAAAAGGCATTATTTTTGCACTCTGAATTAACCTCGATTAAATTTTTATCATTATGAAAAAACTATTCAGCATCATTGCTTTCATCGCTATGGCAGCGGTGGCGGTGGCACAAACACCAGAAGAAATCATCTCACGCATGGAGGCCGAAATGGCCAAACATGACGAAAAAGAAGGTCTGGCCATGACTTTGGAAATGAAAATCCCGATTTTGGGGACGTTTTCGTCGCGTAATTATACCTTAGGCGACAAATATCGCATAGAAGTGTCCAAGGATGGAAAGCAAACGATTACATGGAGCGACGGCCAAACGGATTGGAACTACGATTCCGAGAAGAACCAAGTGGAAATCAAGAAACATGAGGTCAAGGAGAAGACTGAAACTGAAGGCGATGCAAAGATGTTCAATGGTATCACCGACGGTTACGACGTCAAGCTTGACAAAGAGACTTCCGACACATGGCAGTTCCTCTGCAAGCGTTCGAAATCGAATCCCGACAAGGACGCTCCAAAGAAGATGACGCTCATTGTTGCCAAAGGAACGTATTGGCCTGTCAGTCTGAGCGCAAGCGTCTCCCTCATGACCATCACCATGCGCGACCTCAGTTATGGCGTGACGGAAGAACAAGTCACATTCAATCCCAAAGACTATCCCAATGCCACTATTGTGGACAAGCGATAATTGCCTTGGAACGGATTACAAAGACAACTTGTGGCTGATGTTCTGGGCTAAGAAGGAAGCAACTGCGTCAGTGCTCATCCCGGTAACGTTGATGACAAAGTCATAGTTGTGGGCATCGTAGCGCGAGGTCCCGGCCACGGTTTTCACAAAAGTATTACGCTCGGCATCGATGCGGTCGACCACTTTGGCGGCCTCTTCGGTGCCGAGGTTTTGTTTGCGCGCAATACGCTCGATACGTGCATCCCTGTTGGCTCTAATAAATATGTGCATCGCGTTGGGATAGTCGCGGAAGATGTTGAAACCAGCACGTCCCAAAATGATGCAACTCTCTTTCTCGGCCAATTCCCTAAGGATTCTTGCCTCGGCATAATAGATGCTCAACGGTGAAGCTTCAATGCGACTTCCCGGCTGATAGCTCGCAGCGCCAAATTTTTGGTAGAAACGGCAGAAATCGTTCCACCAATTGCTCTTCTGCGCCTTGATGCGTTCAATGTTCTCGACCGTCATGTCGAATTGTTCGGCTATGCCTTCCAACAAGGCACGGCCATAGACCTTAATGCCAAGCTTTTCGCCCAATTTCCGTGCTATTTCTCCGCCACCGCTACCGCACTCACGGTTGATGGTGATAATGAAATTGTTATTGTCCATATCTGTTTGTTTATGTTGTGCAAAAGTACAAAAATACCTTACTCTTTAAGCAAAATCTACTCGAAATATCCGAATCCGTTCAAGGCCTTCAGCATCTGGTCGACATAGTCCCACGAGGTGCTCGACCAGCGGAAGCCGAGACGATACAGCACCTGTGTCGTGTATTGGTTGTCTGCCGGAATCAAGACTGTCTTTTGCCCGTGGGCCATGTCTTGGTAGGCAATCAAGCTGGAGAGACGTTTGGCTTTTTCTGGGTCTTGCTTGGCAGTTTCCATGGCTTCGTTGAAAGCCTCAGTTTCCACCTGACGCGGTGATTGCCCCACTTGAGACAACTCAGCCAACACATCGCCGAAATGCACGTAATGGTTGTTGTAGGGGTGGAACAGGCAGCACTCCTGCGGCGTTTGAGACAACAACACGATGGCTTTTGCGGTCTCGTTGATAGGCGAGAACTCCATCGGCGAGTCAGTGATGTCGTAAGGATAGCAGCCCAACATCTGATAAACACGGATACGCCCCATTGCACTGTTGGTCTGGAAGTTGATTTGGAACTCGCCATCGGTGGAACGCGGTGCCAGGTTGCCCACACGCATCACCTTGGCATTGAGCTTATGCAAGGCTACAGCATCAAGGACAACACGCTCGGAGATGAACTTCGAATGCGAGTATTGGTTGCCGAGGTTCTGTCCGAAATAGAGTTTTTGCTCGGTGTAAACCGTATTCTCGGGCGGCATCCCATTGATGGACATGCCTCCTGTGCTATAGGTTGACACATGTATCAGCTTTGCATTATTGAGTAGGCAGAAACGCACACAATGTGCCGCACCACCCACGTTGACATCCTCAATCTCTGTGCCCTTGGAGAAGTGCTTCACCACGGCAGCGCAATTGAATACGGTGTCGACTTTGCCATCCACCTTGATTTCTTGGGTCACATCGCCATTGATGACACGCAAACGGTTGCCAAACAATTCCTTATAGTTATTGCTGAAGTAGTAATACAGCATTCCTTTCAGGCGGCGTTCGGCCTTTTCCTCGTTCTCGGCTCTCACCATACACCAGATGACAGGCACATCCTCGCGGTCGATGAGTTCCTTGAGGACATGGATGCCCAAAAAGCCCGTAGCTCCAGTAAGTAACACATTCCCAATAGTTTGGCGTTCGCCATTGCGGAAGGCATTGAGGGTGTTGCTTTCAAGAATATGGTTGATGGGGCCGTAGTTGTAATTACGGGCCTCTTCGTCTTCGTCCTCGTCGATGGTGCCGCCCGTAAGGAAGTTGGCCAACATTCGTGGTGTCGGGTTGGCGAACACGTCACCATAGGCGATATGATGACCGGCCTTGTCGGCAGCGATGATGACACGCGTCACCATAAGCGAGGTGCCTCCCAACTCGAAGAAGTTGTCAGTGGCGCCAATCTTGTCCATTGACAGAATGTCGCTGTAAATCTTGCAGAAGAGTTTCTCGACATCGTTGATAGGCTCCACATATTCGTGGTCTTCCGCCTGAATGACAGGGGCAGGCAAGGCCTTACGGTTCACCTTCTGGTTCTGGTTCAGCGGGATATTGTCAATTTGCATGGTGGCCGCAGGAATCATGTAAGACGGCTTCTGCTGACCGATGAAAGCGTTCAGTTCCTTGATGTCCACCTTCTGGTCGCTGACAATATAAGCAGCGATGAACTTTCCACCATTCTCATAGTCAAAGGCTTGCACGGTTGCATCCTTGATGCCGGGGAATTGTCGAATCACGGCTTCCACTTCCTTCAACTCGATGCGGAAACCACGTATCTTCACCTGACCGTCTTTACGTCCCACGAATTGGATGTTGCCATCGGGGAGATAACGCACGATGTCGCCGGTGCGATACACACGGCTGTGCTTCGGGTCGTCGCTGAAAGGATTGTTTATGTATGTCTCTGCAGTCTTTTCAGGACGGTTCAGGTAGCCGCGGCTCACTTGCGGCCCCGTGACCCACAACTCGCCCATGGCACCGATGGGCAATCTATTGAATTGCTTGTCAACGATATAGAGCCTTAGATTGTCCAATGGCTTGCCGATAGGGATGTCCAATTCGTAATCCTTCACCCAGTAATTCGTGGTGAAAATGGTGCATTCCGTCGGGCCATAGCCGTTGTACATCTTGTAGTTGGTCGGTGGGTTGAGGGCCGATAGTTTCTCACCACCTACAGCAAAACAACGCAAAGAATGGTTCTCGACATTAGTCGCGAACTGGTAACCAACTTGTGTTGTTATAAATGAATGAGTTATACCATTTGAATTGAAGTAATCATTCAAATCAGGCAAGTTCAAGCGGATGTCCTCGCCGATGATGTAGACACAAGCGCCGCAGGTGAGGGCAGGGTAGAGGTCCATCATGCAGGCATCGAAGCCGTAACTGGCATAGGCTGCTACCTTGTCGTTGGCAGTCAGGCCATAATGACTCTGGTACCAATGGCAGAAAGCCGCGAGGTTGCCATGTTCGAGTTGGCAACCCTTGGGCGTGCCCGTCGAACCCGAAGTGTAAAGCATGATGAAGAGGCTCGAGGGCGTGATGTCGGCCCTTACAGGCTCTGCGGCAGGCAGCGTGTCGATGTCTTTTGTCAACAGAACTTCACCATGGTATTCATCAACGATGGGACGCAATCCTTCATCGGCAATGAGCAGCTTGGCGCTGGCATCTTTCATCATGAAGTTCAGACGCTCGGCGGGATAACTCGGATCCAAGGGCTGATAAGCGCAACCGGCTTTCAGCACGCCCAAAGATGCAATGGCCATCCACTCGCATCGCGGAATGAGCACCGATACCACATCCTCGTGGCCAAGGCCTTGCTGCACAAGGTAATTGGCGATACGATCCGAGATGGCGTCCACTTCTTTGTAGGTATAATGCTTGTCGTGATACACAACTGCCATGTTATCAGGCGTTTGCTCCACTTGACGGTGGAATAGCGAAACGATGGTCTGCGTGTCGTCGTAAGGCACTTCTGTCTGGTTGAAACTGTCGAGTACAGCGGTTTGCTCGGCATCAAGCAAGGAAACATGTTGCAATGCCATCTCTGGCTGACGGAT
The DNA here is from genome assembly GCA_946410535.1 of uncultured Bacteroidales bacterium. The sequence continues at coordinate 15,404 of CAMKAR010000006.1, read as the reverse complement.
GAAGGCGTCAATCGCATTGCAGATTGACTGCGCCAGGCGTTGCATCAGGCTTTCGCTGTAACGGCCGTTGTCGTATTCAATGCAAACACTCGGCACACTGTCTTTCTCCTGGATGAAGAAAGCGATACGGAACTTCGGAGCGTCTAATTCAAGCGGCTCAACCTCAAGCTGTTGGCCATTGACAACATAGCGTTCGATAATCCCTAACTGGTAGGCAAACATGATTTCCGCCGAAAGGTCGTAATCCGCAGCGATTTGAGCGAAAGGATAGTTCTCGTGCCGGAGCGTCTCGTCAAAGTTCCTGCTGGTTTCATCGAGAAAGTCCATCACGGTCTGCTCGCCAATCTGCGCACTCAATGCCAATGTGTTGACGAACATCCCCACCGTGTTGCGGATGCGCAGGTCGGAACGTCCGTTGCTGATGGTGGTGATGCAAACCTGCTCATTGTTGGTGAAACGTGACAATGAATAGAACACCGCCGCCAAAGTGAGGTGGGCAGGAGAGAGGTTGTGTTGCTTGCAGAAAGCTTCCATCGCATTGAAATTCAATGCACTGGATACTGAGCTGGTCGAACCTTGCTCCAGCGGGTTGGTCAGGTCGGAGGGCACTTCGGTGACACCTTCCAACTTGCCCAAACGTCCGTTGAAGAAGTCTTTGGCCTCGGTATGGCTCTGGCTATTTTCGGTGGCTTTCTCGTCAGCAACGAAATCGGCATAGCTGATAGCTTCGGCTTCGATTTCTTGGCTGTTCATGAGTTCGCACAACTGGCTCAGGAACACGTCAAGGGAGCCACCGTCGAAAATCAAATGGTGGACATCGGCCAAGAGATAAACTTGTTTCTCGGTTTCGACGATTTCCATGCGGTACAACGGCCCTTGTTTCAGATTGAATGGCTTAACAAACTCCGATTTGTATTTTTCCAATTCCGTTTCACCTAACTCACTCTGTTTGATAACGATAGGCTGGTTAACTTCAACGATTTGTACAACATTGCTTCCTTCACTTCCAAAATGCACCCGGAACTGCGGATGTGCCTTGATGACGGTTTCCACACATTTTTTAAGTAATTGTGTGTCAGTTTCTTTCGGGAAACGGATAAGCGACGGGATGTTATAAAGCGTGGTGGAAGGCTGCTTGACACATTCCACATAAACGCCCATCTGCGCATACGACAACGGAATATTGTTCGTGTCGGTATGGGTCTCGTTTTTAACTGTTTCTTTTTCAGCGTCTTCACTCATCATCTTGGCCAAAATCTCGTTCTCGATGGTCTGCAAAGTGCCCGTCTTGGCCAGCGACTTCGCTTCGAGGGTGACACCGAATCGCTTGTTGATCTGAATCGCCAGCTTGATGGCCATGATGGAGGTGAGGCCGACATAGCCCAGCACCGTCGTCACACCGAAGTCCTCGGTGTTGATAATCTTTGCAATGATGCCATGGATTTCCTGCTCCAACACATTCATCGGCACCTCTCTAAACTCTAAACTTTCAACACCCAACTGTTTCTCGGGTTTTGGCAGCGATTTTTTATCGACTTTGCCGTTCGGATTGAGCGGTATCTTGTCGATTTGCATCGTCACGGCTGGCACCATATAGGGCGGTTTTTCATCCATGATGAAAGTGCTAAGTTTCTGTATGTCAACGGTATCGTCGGAAACAATATAGGCAGCGATGAACTTGCCGCCACCTTCTTCGTCGAAGGCCTGCACGGTCACATCCTTGATGCCCGTGAACTGCCTGATAACGGCCTCCACTTCTTTCAACTCAACACGGAAACCACGGATTTTCACCTGGCCGTCCTTGCGCCCAACAAATTCGATGTCGCCCGAAGGCAAATACCGCACAATGTCGCCCGTGCGGTAAACCCGATGGTATTTCTCCCCCTTATCGAACGGGTTTTCAAGGTAGACCTCAGCGGTCTTTTCGGGACGGTTGAGGTAGCCTCGCGTCACCTGTGGACTAGCCACCCACAACTCGCCATTGGCACCCACAGGCAATCGATGTCCTTGTTTATCAACGATATAACACTTGATGTTACGTTGCGCCTTGCCAATCGGGATATTCTTGCGTTCCTCGGTCACGTCGAAGTTGGTGACATAGCAGATGGCTTCCGAAGGACCGTAGCCATTGGCCATCACATAATGCTGCGGCGGCACCATCGAAGGTAGTTTCTCGCCACCCGTCAGCAGGCGTTGCAGCGACTTACACTCGAAATTGGTGGCAAACTGGTAGGCCACTTGCGTTGTCATGAACGAATGTGTGATGCCGTTTTGCACGAAATAGTCGTTCAAGGCCATCAAGTCGAGGCGGATTTCCTCGGGAATGATGTGCAACTCGGCGCCAATGGTCAGACTACCGAACAATTCCTCAATCGAGGCATCGAAACCGAAGCTGGCGTATGCGGCAATCTTGCTTTGCTCAGTAATGTTGTGACACGCTTGATGCATCAAGCAGAATGCCACCACGTTACGATGCTCTATTTGACAACCTTTGGGAACTCCAGTAGTGCCCGAAGTGTAGATCATCGTCATCAGGCTGTGTGCCGTTGGAGGACCGATTTGTACATCGGCTTCGACGCTTTGGTTAAGCTCTCGGGTGAGCAATACTTCACCTTTGTAAAATTCCACAAGCGGAAGCAGTTCTTCATCGGCAATGAGCATTTTTGTACCTGAATCTTGAACCATAAACTCCAGACGCTCTTTGGGATAGGAGGGATCCAAAGGCTGGTAGGCGCAGCCGGCTTTCAGCACGCCGAGAGAGGCAATGGCCATCCATTCGCAACGCGGAATCAAGACGGCAACCACATCTTCGCTGCCCAAACCTTTTGCCGCCAATCTTTTTGCAATGTTGTCGCTCAGTTCGTCAAGTTCGCGATAGGTATACGTCTTGTCCTTGTAAACCACCGCCGTCTTGTCGGGATGAAGCTCGGCTTGCTTCTTGAACAATGAGACGATGGTTTGCGTTTCGTCGTAGTCGACATCGGTTTCATTGAACTTGTCAAGGAGCTTTAATTGATCATCAGAAACATTCTGTATGTCTTTGAGTTGCAAGTTCAAATCCATCATATGCGTCAGGATGGTTTCGTAGCTTGCAATAAACTGGTTGATGAGCGCCTCGGAGTAACGATGTGCATGGTAGGAAAGCACAATCCTATAGCCTTCAGCTTGTTGGAAGACCTGTATTTCGATAGGCTCGTTTGTTGAGTTATCAAATAGCGGTTCAATCTTTATCGGGTAACCACCGATGCTGGCTTCATTGTAAAGTTTCCCTTGATACACAAACATTTGATGCGTCTGCGTACCTTGTTCGCTGCAAAAGTCGGCGAAAGAATAAAGGTTGTGCTGTCGTGCGCCTTCCGAAGTCAGTTTGCCCTGTTCGAACAGGTCGCCCACGGTCATCTCGCCATTTAGTCGATACAAAGCTGGCAAAGTGCGTACATACATGCCGAAGATGTGATTCAAGCGTTGGTCGTTGCGCCCGTGCCAAATGGTGGAAAACAGCACTTGTTCGTCGCCCGTGTAGCGCGACAGAAGAAGTGCAAACGCAGAACTGAAGAAGTTGCTCTGTTTCACGCTATTATCCTTGCAAAAACGGTCGATGGCGGCTGCATCCACATTCAAGATTCTCTCGATGGTGTGGCTGCGGAATTCGTTTTCTTCGAGGTCGGGGAGGAGTGAGGTGTCCACATCATCGCAAACGAAATGGTCCTGATACCATTTTTGGTCGGCTTTCCAAGCCTCGCCTTGCCTCAACTCGTGCTCTTCGATGGCATATTCGATGGATGAAAACTCCTCAACATCAAGGCGAAAGCCTTGATATGCCTTATCGATGTCTTGCAGCATTGTGGTGAACGATGCCCCGTCGAAAACAACATGATGGAACTGGAAATAAATGAAATTGCCCTCTTTTGCCTTCAACAATTTGAAATACAACAACTTTTCTCCTTCGAACCCCATCGGTTTCAGCAATTTGGGCTTCTCTTGTTCGATGCTGTCGATCTCTTCAATGTCAATTTCAAACGCCTGGTTGTCAATGTATTGTTCTGGAACGCCTTCCTCATTCACCTTCACGCGACAGTTGGCGTAGGGGTGCGCTGCGAGCATTTCCAAGATGGCTTTCCGAAGGCGTTCAAGGTCGATTTCCTTGTTTACATGAAAAAGATAAGGAATGTTATATACTTTGTTTTCAGTGCTTTGCATGCATTCGGCGTAAATGCCGACTTGCGATTGTGATAAAGGTGCGGTTTGGGCTTTCATATATTATTTTTTTATTTCTTGTCTTGCCAAGTGGTTGTATATATTTTCGGTGTTATGGACAGCATCAGCCATCCCCAGCGCATCCTTCGCGTTTCCTCAAGTTGCTGAAGGATGGCCATGGTCTCCGTGCCCATCAGATAAGAGAAGCCCGCCGACAGCTTGACGAAATCGGAAAAGGCATAGCTGGCCTTGATTTCGAAATCGTGGCCGAGGCTCTTTGATGGGACGTAATCCAGATTGGTTGCAATGGCGAAATAATGGTACGAAAGGTTGATGTTCAGTTTCTTGACGGGGTTGACCGTGCCACCGACAAAGAGGTTTTGAAGGCCAGGCGTGAAGTTGCCGACAAAACTGTCGAGGTAGAAAAAGTCCATCGCGCCATAAAAGTCGTGGTGCGAGCCATAAATGGAATTGAAGCCTCGGATGGTGTCGTGGAAAACCATGCCAAAAGCGCCGTGGGGAGGCAATGCGAAATACTTGTCGCCGCTCAAATAGTCGTAGCCGGCATAAACGGAGAAAATGTCGTTGGGCGTGAATTGCACTTTTGCGTTACCCATGAATGCGCTTATCGGAATGCCGTCTTCTTGCCTGCCCATCTGGTAATAGAAAGAACCCGTCACAGCCCAATGCTTTGGCGTGAACGAAAGGTAGGTTCCGAGCAGTTGCTGGTAATAAGTCTTAGGGTGTTCTGGATCGGTGCTTTGCATTCCCACGTTCATGAAGAGCAATGACCCGCCGAACAACGAACTGGGCGTATCATAATGATACCAAAGCGTTTGCATCGACTTGTGGGGCTGGATGCCGTCGGAATAATAAGTGTTGCCTGTGTCGGGGTTGTCGGCATTCTGGTTGTAGGCAAGGATAAGGTGAACCTTGTGTCCGTGGCCTTCGTAGCCGAACTTCAGCACGTCGTGGGTGGGGGCGGTCATCGTCCAGTCGTCATAACCCAAGATGCGCTCGTCGTCGTAATTCAGGATCTGACGACCTATTTTGGCAAAAAAACCATTTTTCGATTTCACCAAAGCCCAGGCTTCGGCAAGGCTCAAGCCTCCACCTGCGGCTTGTCCCCAAACACCAGCTTGTTTGGGCGAAAGATGCAGTTCGAGCCACGAACGCTTGTAGTCGAAATCCAGCTGATACGAACCCAAAATGAAATTGGCGATGCGGTCGTTATCGAGGCTGTCGGCCTTGAAACCGCCATAACGCAACTCGCCACGGGTATTCAATTTGGCACTGATGCTAAACTCGTTGTCGGCTTCCTGCCCATACACACCGACTGAAACCACCAGTGTAAATAAAAGCAACGAAAGCCTTGGCAATCTGAAGTTTGAAACTTTCATAGGATTGGGGTTATTCTATGTTGAAAAGGTCGATAAAGCCCGTCATCTTGAAGACATCCTTGATTTCGTCGTTCAAGCTCTTCAAAACGACCTTGTTGCCATTGGCTTTGGCGCTTTTCAGCAAACCCAAAAGGATGCGCAAACCGCTGGAAGCGATGTATTCCAATTGGCTACAATCGATGGTGATGTCTTTGCCGTTCACATCATGAAGTGGCTTCATGGCTTCTTCGACTTCGATGGCGTGGGCGGTGTCGAGTTCGCCCTCAAGGGAAACGATGTATTTCCCGTCTGTTTCCGTGATGATGGTGTTCATGTGTTAGTATAATATTGAATAAAGCGCAAAAATAAGAATAATTACACACTCTGCAAAAAAAAGAAAAAAACCGCCCAAAAAAGTAGAGCGGCTTTTCTTTTCTATGACATACACACTATTTTACAGTTCTTTAGAAGTTGAGAAATTGAGAATTCTCGAATTTTGTTGAATAGCATCCAGGAATTTTTGCTTTGTACGGAAATAGCTGCAGAAGAAATCGTTCGAGACTTCAGGTTGGCCAACACTCGGGGTAATTGTGATTTGCGGGAACTTCACAAAGTTGATGTCGGTTTCAGGAAGTTGGGCTTCATCATAGCTGACTGTGCCTTCCAATTTCGCCTTGAATGGTTTCTTGATGTTGTCGACAGTCACCGACCAAGGGGCGGTAACATTTTTCACTTCGACGGTGTTACCTTCTGCATTAACGTATGAGACATCAAAAGTGCAGCCTGGCAACACGCTGAATGTACCTGTTTGGACTTGAGCGGTTTCCAGAAGCTCATACTTCACTGAATAGACAACCTCTGTTGCCGGGGTTTCACCATTGTTACCGTTGTTACCATTGTTGTTCTGGTCGTCTTTTTTGCAACCTGTCAGCATCATGCCACCGACAATCAGGGTGGCGAGCAAAAATGTTACTTTCTTCATTTTCTAAAATTTGATGATTAATGTTTGAATAAGAGAATGCAAAAATAGGAAAAAACGGGAAAACTAATTAAAAAAAAAACAAAAAACATAATACGAGCGCACACTAACATAACTATCAACGAGTTAGGAAATATATACTTTTTCCAAGCGAAGCACGTTTTTCCCGTCAATGCGTTCGTAATTGATGCTGTCCATCAGGTTGCGGACAAGGAAAATACCTAAACCGCCAATGGGCCTGTCGTCGATGCCGAGCGTGGTGTCGGCATTGGAGACAGAAGTCGGGTCGAATTCTGCACCCGTGTCAGTGATGACAAACCGAACAGCGTTGGCATCGGCTTCGATGGCGATTGTGACTGTCCCTTCCACTCCATCGGGATAGGCATAGTCGATGATGTTGGTCACGGCCTCTTCAACCGCCAATTTGATTTTGTTGGCAAGTGTAGCTTCGATGCCAATGGTTTGGGCAGATGACTTCACAAAGGCATTGAGTCGGGTGATTTCGCTTATTTTGTTGCTGATAGTCAGCGTTTCATCAAAAACGAGTTCTTTCGTTGCAGGCGTGTATTGTACGGCCAATAAGGTTAGGTCGTCGCTTTGCTCGGCCTCTTTCACGAAAAGATCGACTTGTTCAGTCACCTTATTTATTAAGGTGTTTGGAGCAATTTTCTTGTCACATTCTTGAAGATAGTTTGTAAGTCGTTGTATGCCAAATAATTGATGCTTGATATTTTTCGCTTCGGTAAGCCCGTCGGTGAAAAGGAAAAGCATGTCGCCAGAAACAAGGTCTGTCTCCTGCGCAACATAAACCATATTCTCAACCACGCCCAAAGGCAAATTGGCCTTGGCAGGCAAAAAATTGGTTTCCTTGCCGATGACAAAGGGACGATCATGTCCCGCGTTGCAGTAGCGCAACTTGCCCGTCGGCAAATCGAGCACACCGATGAAAAATGTGATGAACATGTTCGACTCATTGCCCTGAGAAACATTATCGTTCAGCGTGCCCATGATACGGTCAGGACGGCTCTCATGGGCCGAAACCGAGCGGAAAAGCGTGTGGACCACCCCCATAACCAATGCGGCAGGAACCCCTTTGCCGCTCACATCGCCGATGCAGAAATAGAGTTTCTCGTCGCGGATGAAATAGTCGTACAAGTCGCCGCCTACGATCTTGGCGGGGACGAGCGATCCACAAATGTCGACATCATCGCTTTTAGTTTCCGATTCGGGTTTAGGCAGCATGTCCATCTGGATTTTTCGGGCGATATTCAACTCGCTTTCAATGTGTTCCTTTTCCATGTTGGCCCGTTGGAGGTTGCTGATGCTTTTGGCGGACCGATGGATGATGAAGGCGAGGATAAGCAGACCCGTCAAAGTCAGCAGCAGGTTTCGCCATCGCATTCTTATCAAAGGCTCAAACACTTCGTCGTCATAATTGACAACTGCAATTCTCCAGGGTTTTATGTTTTCGGGAGAACTATAAAAAACGTTGCCTTCCGAATTGTCTTCATTGTCGGTAAAAGAAAGGAGCATGGCATATCCTGAAGAACTCGGTTCACGATGCAAACTGCTGTCGTTTATCATGTTAAGGGTTTCTTCCGCGAGTTGATGCGAATTCCCTTTCTCTTCCGGACCGCATATCAATTTGCCCTCACCGGAAATCAATATATGGTAAGAGGATGGAAACATGAGGTTGGAATTCAGCATTTTGCCAAGCCAACCCGATTCCAAGTCAACACCAACGACGCCTGCCACACGGTCTGACGCGTCGTACACAGGGAAAGTGTAGGTGATAAGGGTTACGTTTGGTTTTTCCTCATCGGGATACGGCTCACTCCAAAAAGAGGTGTCGTTTTCAGCCGACATGATGAAATACTTGTTTTTTGAATAGTCATGTCCTTCAGAACCAAGTTGAAAGGTGTTAATCGACTCGCCACGCCGCAGCGTATATGGCTCAAAAAGACGTCCTTTTTCGGGATAATAGTCGGGCACCATGGCTATGCAGCAACCGTCGAAATTGGGGTTTTCTTCCACGATGCGTCGAGTGACGGCAAACAAGGAATCAGGGTAGGGGAGCACCTGTTCGAATTCCCAGCGGCGGTTTCTAAGTGCAAGCTCCACATCTTCAAGCGAATGCTTCACGCCTATGGACTTGACGACCAACTCCATTTCTGCATTTCGTTCCAAATCAGATCGGATTTCCATGCGTGAAGTATACTGTTGGATGCCTGAAATCAACAACATGAGTGCCGCAGCCGTTATGAGAATGCCGATGCTGGCTTTTGCGCCAATGCTTTTGGATGTGTTTTGCGAGTTGCCCATAATGTTATTACTTTCCGATGCAGAAACGGCTGAAAATCGTTCCCAGGATTTCGTCTGTGGTAATCTCGCCCGTTATGCTTCCAAGGTGATATAATGCTTGTCGTAAATCCATTGAAACCAACTCGGTAGGAGTATTCATTTCAAGTCCTGCTTTAACTTGGTTTAGGCTTTCCGAAGCATGCGACAAGGCTTCGTAATGGCGCACGTTGGTCACCAAAGTGGTGTCGGGATGGGTGAGGGGCTGGTTGTGTTTCAAGGCGTTATACAAGTCGTTCAAGCCAAACTTACGCTTGGCTGACAGACAAATCACCATGATCATGCCGTTGTCCAAATCTTGACGCAACCGACCTAAAACGGCCTCGCCTTGGTCAGGGAGCGTGTCTACCTTATTAATACATAGGACAATTTGTTGTTGTTCCAAGTCAACCTTATCGAGAATCTCGCTTGCCGAAGAAAGCATTGATTCATAGTCATTTGTGGCATCCAACATACCGATGACGATAGTCGCTTCCTTGATTTTCCGATAGGAGCGTTCAATGCCGATTCGTTCGATTGTTTCGTCGGTTTGCCGCAAGCCGGCCGTGTCGATGAAGCGATAGAGGATCCCGTTGATGTTTAAGGTCTCCTCGATGGTGTCGCGCGTGGTGCCGGCAATGTCGCTCACGATGGCGCGGTCTTCGCCCAAAAGCGCGTTGAGCAGGGTGCTTTTTCCGGTATTGGTCTGGCCAACGATGGCAACAGGAACTCCATTCTTAATGGCATTACCTAAGCGGAATGAATCCTTGAGACTGTTCACTTTATCAATAGTCTCTTGAAGCAATACTTTAAGTTGGCTTCGGTCGGCAAATTCCACATCTTCCTCGCTGAAATCCAATTCGAGTTCTATCAATGCGGTCATTTCCAATAACTTGGAGCGCATCACTTGAAGTTCTTTCGAGAATCCACCTTTTAATTGGTTGATGGCCAAACGGTGAGCGGCTTCGTTTTCTGAACTAATGAGGTCAGCGATGGCCTCGGCCTGCGCAAGGTCGAACTTCCGGTTGACGAATGCACGGCGCGTGAACTCGCCAGCCTCGGCCATGCGGCAGCCGTGAGCAATAAGGATGTGCAACAGTTTCTCTTGGATGTAGACAGAGCCATGCACGCTGATTTCTGCCGAATCTTCGCCTGAGAAAGAGTGGGGAGCTTTGAAGAAGGTCACCAGCACCTCATCGAGCATCTCGTCCTTGTTGACAATGCACCCGTAATATGCCTTTCGAGCTGTAATTTCATCCGTAACCATCTGTTTTCCATTATGTTGAAATATGGAACAGACGATTGGGAAAGTCTGAGGCCCGGAGATGCGAACAACAGCGATAGCACCCATGCCATAAGGTGTGGATATGGCACAGATGGTATCGCTGTTGAAGAACTGTGTATTTAACATAATGTTAGAAGGGCAGGTCATCAGTGCTGTCGTCGCCCGCTGGCGGATAGTATTCTGTGGCTGGGGCAGCGGCAGGCGGCGTTTGGTGCATCATGGGTTGCTGCTGTACCGGCTGTGCAGCTTGCACAGGAGTTCCCATGGGTGCGACAGTGGCGCCAACGGGGTCGAAACGCCACACGCGCACGTCAGTGTACCATTTGCCGTTGAATTCGCGCGACGAAATCTCTATTTGCGCCTTGATGGTCTGTCCAGGCGCAAATTTTTGGATCTCATCGATTTGGTTCGTCCAGCATGTCAGGCACACTGTGCGAGGATATTGTTCCTCGGTCTCGATGATCAAATCTTGCTTGCGCCACGGCCCACGGGCGCTTGTGCCTTCGGTCAGATTGCCGAGTCTGACCACTTTTCCTATAATTTCCATAGTGTAGTTATTTAATGATTTAAAATTCAAAGATTTAAAATTCAAAATTCCAAAGTCTGCTTTGTATGTAAGACATTTGAAAAATTGAACTGCAAAGGTAATCATCATTTCGGTTTTGGCAAACAAAAATCGAACGAATCGGCCTTTTTTTGACTTCTTGGAAAAAATCTCAATTCGGGAATAATCATTATTATGTTAAATATCATATTTCAGAACAATAATCTTCACGCATAAATCAACAAATAATTGATTTCAATCCCCGCTAACCGAACAACTGCCAACTACAAACTAAAATATGTTCATCGCAATCACGGCACAAGCCTCGGCATCGGCAACGGCATTATGATGGTTCTTCGCCAAGTCATAGCCAAAATGCAACGCTACGGTTTGAAGTTTATGATTCTCCAATTCGGGCAACAGTTTCTCAGATCCCAGATGTGTGCAATAAAACTTATAGTTTGGATAAGGAATATGATACAACTGATGCAGAGCCTTCAGCACGCGCTCGTCGAACGACTTGCCATGGGCCACCATAGGCAAACCTTTCACATGGCCTTCGATTTGGCTCCAGACCTCAGGAAACAACGGCGCATGGTTCGTATCTTTATAGGTGATGCCATGCACCTTCGTCGTCCAAAAGTCGTAGCGGTTCGGCACAGGTTTCATCAGGCTGTAGAAACGGTCAGTAATCTCATTGTCTCTCACGATGACAACGCCCATGCTGCAAGCACTGGTCACCTCACCATTGGCCCCCTCAAAGTCGATGGCGGCGAAATCGTCAAGATGATATTTGGGAATATACGACGGCCACTCGGAATCAGGCCAGTCGGCGCCTTTGATCTTTTGCTTTTTTCGGTTCCAAAACATATCGGCTGCAAAATTACGGAAATACTTTGTATCCAACGAAGCCAATCCAACCGTAAGCGAGATTATTTTCTTGAAATTAAGGTTTTGCATTGCGTATCCGAAAAATAATGCTACCTTTGCCCGCAATTGGGGCACTCCCCTACCCTTTTTGTTTTAAAATTTGTTAATTTATTGAATATCAAACAATTAAAAACTAACTCAAAATGGAATTGAAAGGTTCAAAGACCGAAGCCAACTTGATGGCTGCCTTTGCTGGCGAATCACAAGCCCGCAACAAGTACACCTATTATGCATCCAAAGCCCGTAAGGAAGGCTACAACCAAATCGCCGACCTCTTTGAGGAGACCGCTCGCAACGAGATGGAGCACGCCAAGATTTGGTTCAAGCTGCTGCACGACGGCGATGTGCCGGATACCAAGACCAACCTGAAGGATGCCGCTGCTGGCGAGAACTTCGAATGGACCGACATGTACGCCGGCATGGCCAAGACCGCCCGCGAGGAAGGCTTCACCAAGATTGCCGCCCTGTTTGAACTGGTCGGCAAGATCGAAAAGGAACACGAGGCCCGCTACCTGAAGCTCCTGCAAAACATCGAGGACGGCATCGTCTTCTCGCGCGAAGGTGATATGGTGTGGCAATGCTCCAACTGCGGCCACATCGTCATCGGCAAGAAAGCCCCGCAGGTCTGCCCCGTGTGCAACCATCCTCAGTCCTATTTCCAAATCAAGGCTGAGAATTATTAAAGACGAGAGACTGCGAGACACGAGACTGCGGGACATTATGGTCTCGTGTCCCGTGTCACGAAGTCCCGTGTCAAAATTCAAATCAAATCTATCAACTTTAATCTAAGAACTATGAAGAAGTACGTATGCGACGTCTGCGGTTATGTCTACGACCCCGCAGTTGGCGATCCCGACAGCGGCATCGCCCCTGGCACACCTTTCGAAGAGATTCCTGACAGCTGGTCATGCCCGCTTTGCGGCATTGGCAAGGACAGCTTCTCTGTCATGGAATGATCCAAAAACTTTTGTAGAGACGTGCCGTGGCGCGTCTCTACATTGATTAATGTAAATTATGGACACCAACGCATTGTTCGACATCGGCTATGGGCTTTACGTCCTGACCACTCGTTACGATGGCATCGACAACGGCTGCATCGTGAACACGGTGTTGCAGGTCACCAGTACGCCTTTGCAAATCGTCGTTTCGGTCAACAAGGGAAACTATACGCACGAACTCATCAAAGCGTCGGGCGTCTTCAACGTTTCGATGCTGACCACCGAGACGCCGATGTTCGTCTTCGAGCATTTCGGCTTCCAGTCGGGTCGCTCGACGAACAAATTCGCCACTTGCGAAGCCGAACATCGTGCTGTGAACGAGGTCCTTTACATCCCGAAATACACCAACGCCTATTTGGCTTGCCGTGTCAGCCAAAGCATTGATTTCGGCACACACACCATGTTCGTCGCCGAAGTGCTTGATGCCCAAGTTCTTTCCGACAAGCCTTCCGTGACCTACGACTATTACCAAAGGCATATTAAGCCCCAACCCGAAATCAAGTTTGACAACGCCAAGAACGGCAAACGTTGCTGGGTGTGCAAGGTGTGCGGCTACGTCTACGAGGGCGACGAACTCCCCGACGATTTTGAATGCCCGCTTTGCAAACACGGCAAGGAGGAATTTGAGGAAATCATTGTAGAGACGCATAATGTGGCGTCTCCAAAGAACGACAACAATACGAAAATCCATGAGACGCAATGCGTTGCGCCTCTTCAAAATAACTGTGCAATGAAACAGATTAATCTAACCGAAAACATTTTCTACGTCGGCGTCAACGACCGCCGCACCGAGCTTTTTGAAAACCACATGGAGCTGCCCAACGGCGTTTCCTACAATTCTTATCTCATTGTGGACGAAAAGGTTGCTTTGATTGACCCCGTCGAGGCGGGCTTTATCGAGGAATACCTCTTCAAGGTGAAGAGCGTGCTGCAAGGCCGCAAAGTCGACTACCTTATTATTAATCACGACGAGCCCGACCACAGCAGCAGCATCGCCGCCGTCATCCGTGAGTGGCCTGAGATACAGGTTGTTGGCAATGCCAAGACCTTTGCCCCTCTTGAGGCTTTCTACGGTCCTATAGAAAACAAGAAGGTGGTGGTCGAAGGCGAGACCTTGAGCCTCGGCAAACACACCTTGCAGTTCTTCATGGTGCCGATGGTGCATTGGCCTGAATCGATGGTGACCTACGAACAATCGAGCAAAATCGTCTTCAGCAATGATGCCTTTGGCGGCTTCGGTGCCTTAAACGGCGGCATCTTCGATGATCAGGTGAATCTCGCCTTCTATGAAGACGACATGCGTCGCTACTATGCCAACATCGTCGGCAAGGTGGCCATGCAAGCCTTAAAAGCCATCGAAAAGTTAGGTGGATTGGAAATCAATATGATAGCCCCGTCGCACGGTCTCGTTTGGCGCACGAATTTGGCTTGGGTCTTGGGCAAATACACCCAATGGAGCAAGCAGGAGAGCGAGGAAGGCGTGGTCATCGTCTACGGTTCGTTGCACGGCAATACGGGCGTGATGGCCGACATCGTGGCACGTGGTGCCGCCGAAGCGGGCATCAAAGAAGTGAAGGTGTACGACATCGCCAAGACCGAGGTCAGCTTCATCATGAGCGACATCTGGAAATACAAGGGCGTCATCATTGGGGCCTGCGCCCACTATGGCAGCATGTTCCCCAACATGACCCTGTTGACCCACGAAATCATCGAGTTCAAGCCGAAGGACAAAGTCTATGGCCTGTTTGGCGGCATGAGCTGGAGCGGTGGTGGCGTGAAGACCTTGGCCAAATGCGCAGAGGAAGGCAAATGGAACCTCGTGGCCGACAGCGTTGAGGTGAAAGGCGCTCCCATCCGCGAAGAAGACTGGGACAAGCTCTACAATCTTGGCAAGGCCGTGGCTGAAGCGGTGAAGGGGTAATTCCCTACCCCACAAATGGATAACGAAAAAACTCCGCCTCAATCGAGACGGAGTTTTTTTTCGTATGCCTATTAATAATAATAGGTGTGTAGAGACGTAGCGCGCTACGTCTCTACCATTATCACCAATTATTTATATTCGGCCAGCACGTCCTTCACGCGGTCGGGGGTCATACGGCCATACACCTTGTCACCCACTTCGATGACAGGAGCCAGACCGCAGGCGCCGACGCAGCGGAGGCAGTTCAGTGAGAACTTGCCGTCGGGAGTCACCTCGCCGACACCGATGCCCAGCTGACGCTTCAGCTCGTCCAACACCTTCTCGGCACCACGCACGTAGCAAGCGGTACCCAAGCAAACGCTGATCGGGTGCTCGCCTTTAGGCGTCATGGTGAAGAAGGAATAGAACGAAACGATGCCATAGACTCTCGAAACCGGGATACCCAGTTCCTTGGCCACGAGTTCCTGGACTTCAGCAGGCAGATAGCCATACTCGCCCTGAACCTTGTGCAGCACGTTGATGACTTCACCGGGTTGGTTGCCATATGATTTGCAGACTTCCTTGATGAAGTTGATCTTCGATTCTGATAATTTGATAACTGCCATATTTATTTCCTTTCTATTAATTACTGGTTATGGAATTACTCGCTGATCTCAACGTGTTCCGACTTGTCGAAATAGTGGGTGTGCAGCAGTTCGTGTGACAGATGGCCGCAAGGCTCACCAAGGTATTCGGCATAGAGCTTCTTGATCGAAGGATTCTCATGCGACTTGCGGATCGGTTTGCCAGCATCCTCGCGGTAGATGGCTTCCGTACGCTTCTTGATGATCTCGC